>JACZXH010000073.1 GCA_022571715.1 Bacteroidota bacterium
GGATTGTTGCCCGGAGGAAGTAATGCTTCTATCGGACCGGCACAACCAGCTGATGCGTTAGAGAATGATTTGTATACGAATACGACCAATGGGACCCTATTCGCCCACTATACCATTGTTCCTGTTTCAGCCGACGGATGCGAAGGAGATCAGGTAATTGTGGATTTTGAAGTTAATCCTGCCCCAGCAATGAGTACAACCATTGACCAATTAGTTTGTACTGATGATGCGAGTGGGATTGTACTTGCCACGACTGCCTCAAGTGAACCCGCAGTGTCCTACGATATAATTAATATTGTTGTAGATGGTGGTCTAACTCCAATCGTTCACAATGGAACCTTCCCGAGGAATACAGCAGATGTGAATGATCTTAGTCTGGAATCTTTTGAAAACCTGAATGACGATGTGAGATTAGTTACCTGGGAAATTGTACCCATAACTGCTGCTACTTGTCGAGGTCCTTCTTTGATTGTAACACTCAGAGTTGAGCCGACCATAGATGCAAATATTATCAATCTTACCCCTAATATTTGTACAGGAGATCAAACTGATATAACGATTAGTACCACCAATGTGCCGTCAGCAGGAAGTATATCTTACAATATCAGCGTAACAAGTACAGGCGGAGTTTTCGGATTTGTTCCAAACCTTAATAATCTACCAAGCCCCTATACCATAAATGATATACTTACGAATAATGGAGCCGTAGCTGAAATAGTTACTTATGCAATTACCCCGAGAGCTAATTCAGCTAAAGGCGGAGTGGGTTGTATTGGTGATGTCATTTTAGTAGATGTCGTAGTTGAGCCAAACCCAGCAGCAACAGCTACCGTAAATGCAAATTTCATCTGTTCTGGAGATGATACAGATATTGATTTAACAAGTTCAGTAGCCGGAACAACTTACACCTGGACCGTGGTGGATAATCCAGATGTAACCGGGGAGGCGGATGGTAGTGGAAATTCCATAATTCAAAGTCTTGTAAATAGCACGTTGACCGCACAGACAGTCACCTATACAATTACTCCAACAGGACCTAATCCTTTGAATTGTGTTGGACCTACCACAATGGCGATAGTCACTGTTAACCCTCAGGCTACTGTTGATGCGGGCCTACCACAGACCCTTTGTGAAGGGGAGGTAGTAGTTATGTCTGGAACAATGACAGGATTAAATCAGCTTGTTTTCTGGTCAGGTGGTGCTGGCAATTTTAGCAATCCGACTTCGGTTATCACCACTTACTTCCCGGCATTTGGTGAAACAGGTAACGTGGTACTGACGCTCAAATATACCGATGGTTCCGGCGTATGTGCTGATGTGTCCGATGTTGTAACTATCAGTATCAATGAGGTTGTATCGATATTTTCAGGGCCCGGTTACGTGATTTGTGAAGAAGAACCGCTTGCTCTTTCGGATGCCACCATGGGAGGCTCGGCTACAGATGTGTTATGGACTATTGAAGGAGGCGGAACAGGTACATTTTCGCCAGGCCCGAATGTACTTAATCCTACCTTTATACCTGATCCGGGTATAAAAAATACACTGATTACATTGAAACTAACCGGATCGGATATTTCCGGAATTTGCACTGATGTCAGTAGTAATTTATTTATCACCGTAAATGCCGACCCGGTTATTTCAATATCCACATTTGACATTGACAGGGAAATTTGTGAATCTGACCTGATTATATATTCGGCATTCGGAGCTCAAATCTACCAGTTTTTCCTTGATGATGGAACCGGTTTTGTGCCTGTGACCACTGTTGGCAACCTGGCCACCCTGGATGGCCTTGCAGCAGGGACATATACCATAAAAGCAGAAGGAACGGCGGCTACTACTTGCTCAAGTGAAAGTCCGGATGACACATTCACCGTTATTGCACTTCCCCCTATCAGTCTGATTGCAAGTACAACCTCTATCTGCGAAGGTGATCAGGTAGAATTTACAGCATCGGGTGCCGGAACAAATGGACTTTATAAATTTCTGGTGAATGACATACCCGTTCAGGGTCCCGGATCAACAGATATATATACCACTACCTTGCTGCAGGATGGCGATGTGGTGAAAGTAGTTGGGACTGAAATAATATCCAATTCATCGTGCGAAAACACAAGTACTGAAACCGTAATGACAGTTACTCCGGCGCCATCTATAACGCTGGCAAGTTCTACTGAAGCCTCAAACAACATTATATGCCAGGGCGACGAGGTGACATTTACAGCAACTTCGGATATTGCCGTAGAATACACATTTAAAATCGATGGAATAGAGGCCCAAAAAAGCGCTTCCAATACATTTGTAACTTCTGAATTGATCACAGGAAGTTCAGTTACGGTTGAAGTAGCCGGACCTGTACCCACTTCGTGTAAAAAAATATCCGAAGGCATCCAGTTTATTGTGAACCTTGTACCGACGGCAGTTTTGAGCGGCACTGCAGACTTATGCAAGGGTGGATTTGCCAATTTGCAGATTGATATGACGGGAAGAATACCTTTCACGGTCGTGTATAATGATGGGTCATCAGACATTACGTTAAATAATCTGGCAAATTTACATTTTATTACCGTTCAGCCGGAAACTACCACCACGTATAAACTGATTTCAATAACCGATGCCAACGGATGTACGGAAACAGATCTTCCGGGTGAAGTAAAGGTTACGGTAGAAGGTGCAGTTGCCATATTCTCCATTGAAGGGGATTTGGAAGGGTGTAGCCCGCTTTCAGTTACATTCAAAAATGAAGACATTAAAGAAGGCATAACCTATCTTTGGGAGTGGGGAGATGGTTCCGCGCCCACTATTACCCAAGATGAATCCGTTACGCATGAATTTGAAAATAATTCTACAACTACTACACTGAGTTACAACGTAACACTGATTGCTACAAACGATGAGTTAAGTTGCCAGGATTCTCATTCAGAAACAGTGCAGGTGTTCCCGTCTGTACTTGTGAGCGTGGTTCCGAGTACGGAAGGAGATTGTGGACCTGTATCGGTAAGCTTTATTAATAACACGCTAGGAGCATCCACTCATAAATGGTTCTACCGTTTAAAAGGAACAACAGAAGAAAACGAAGTAATAACCTCACCTTTTGTTACGTATGAACTTAGTAATAAAACCAGTTCTACGGTTATTTATGAAGTGGTTTATGAAGCGTCAAACGGAAATTGTAAACAATCTAAGATCACCGAAGTATTCGTTTTGCCGGAGTTGATACCTTCATTCGAAACTTCTCAGAATCCAATAGATGTATTGGCAACACCACATGTGACTCTTACCAATTCGACACTGAATAAGGCCGCCTGGACGTATGAATGGATATGGGGCGACGGTATCACCACAACAAGCGTTGAACCAGGCAGTCACACATATCTCAATGAATTCGGGAATCCAACATTTGGTACATTCGAAATTATCGAGCGTATTTCGTTCCAGGATGCCAACGGATCATGCGATGCCACCACTTCGACCGCATTTACTGTAGATCCGGTATTCCCGGAAGTAGATTTTGAGGTGGATGTGACAGAAGGATGCCGCCCGCTAACGGTGAATTTCACAAACCTGTCCGTGTCAGTGGATGCAAATACCGTGTTCTGGGAGTTTATAAATGACAGGGGGGTGGTAATAGCTACATCAGAGGTGTATCATCCTACATTTACTTTTCATGACGCGTCAAAATACACGATACGGTTAACAGCAGGTAACGCCATAGGCGTAACGGACTCAGAAACCAAGGAATTTCTGATTGCTGTAAATGAATTACCGGTTCCTTCATTTACATTGAGGCCCGAAACGGTATTTCTGCCTGATGGTGTAGTATTTACACAAAATCTTAGCACGAACGGTGCGGATAATTTCTTCTGGATATTTAATATATTGGACTACGTGGCTAATTCCGGTGAGGAAGCAGACTTGGTTTCAACCTTATTCGAACCTGAAATTGTGTACAAGACCAGAGGCTGGAAAGATATCATGCTGATTGCCACAATCACAGCAACTGGTTGTGCCGATTCGTTGTTGAAAGAACGTGCTGTATTTGTGGATGAAGGGGGAAATACAAGGATTCCCAATGCATTTTCACCTAATCCTAACGGCCCCAGCGGTGGTGTTGGTGGTGGTATCGGAGGTGGTCCTGGTGACTTCAATGATATATTCATGCCTGTAATTCAGGGATTATCCTCTGATCCGGGGTCATTCCACATGCTGGTATATGACCGTTGGGGTAACCTGATTTTTGAAAGTTGGGACGAAAATGTTGGATGGGATGGTTATGCTGAAAATGGTAAACTATTACCATTAGGTGTATATGTGTATAAACTTGATCTTAAATTTATTGACGGATCCGCGACGATCCGTATCGGTGACGTAACATTGATTAGATAAGTCTGATAAAATGATTAAATTTGAATATATGGCCAGAAAACAATTTACCAAATTATGGTTGGCTTTGGGTATTTTGTACGTTGGATGTATGGGCGAAACACAGGCCCAGGATCCACAGTTTTCCCAGTTTTATAATGCACCGCTGTATCTGAACCCTTCTTTTACAGGTGCCACTAATTCTAACAGGGTTATCCTCAACCACCGGTTGCAGTGGCCTAATCTTCCTAAGACTTTTGCTACGTACACTTTTTCTTATGACATCATGCGTCCTGAACTGCGAAGTGGGTTTGGTATATTGATTTCTACCGACAGGGCTGGATCTGCGTCACTTCGGACCACAAATGTAAATTTGATGTATGCGTATAAAATACAGTATGGAAACAAATGGGTAATGACCCCATCAATTTATTTTGGATACGGCTTGAGCAGCATTGATCTGGAAAAATTACTTTTGGGAGATCAACTTGAATTTGATGATGGTTCTGCGCCGACACTGGATCCAGCAATTGCGGCCCTCGGAAACACCTCGTATTTTGATATCGGAACAGGATTTTTAATGTATTCGGCACGCCACTGGCTTGGTATATCTGCATATCATATCAATAAGCCTAATGTTTCGTTACTGGAAGCCGAAAGCCGGCTTCCAGTGCGGTTGAATATACACGGGGGAACTCGGATACCGCTTAACCGTGGATTTAATCCGCAACCAACCGGAGCAGCTTTGGTTCCCTATTTTCAGTTCCGTAAACAGGGTTCTATGGAGCAGTTTGATCTTGGAATGAACTATGTAATTCCACCGCTGACTATTGGACTCATGTACAGGGGTGTGCCATTTTTAACACACCAATCTAATCCACCGGATGGTAGTAACATTGTAAACAAGACAGTAAACCCAAGCACCGATGCCCTGGTGTTTCTGCTTGGAATGCAGATAGCTAATTTTCAGTTTGCCTATAGCTTTGATTTTACGATTTCAACCCTTGGTTCTGAATCCGGAGGTGCCCATGAGATATCGCTCATATGGGAGTTTCAGCTCATGAACCCCAGGCACGTAAAACGAAGGGTGAAACTAATCCCTTGTCCTACATTTAATGCACCTAAAGGAGGCGTGAATCCTTTCCGGAAAAGATAGGTATTTCAATATTTTTGACCGTTTAATAAAATATTGCTGAATATTCAGCGTAAAATGATATAGTTAACTATGAAAAACCCCGGCAGCAATCTCACAATATGGAATACTAATAAAATGTAGTACAGATGACCTTAAAACTAAGGAATAAGATCCTCCTGTTGGCTTGTTTTTTAGTTTTCTTTAATTACACATTCACGACTTACGCGCAACCAAGATGTGATCCTGGAGCGGATGGAGTCACGCCTATGGGTGGCGGTATCACCCAATTAGCAAATGGACAGATTTGTGCAAATAAAATGGACATGACAGATCTTACTGTCATGCAGATTCTTTATACAAATGTTGAGGATGGTGGAAACCCAAATAATGTAGAGTTTTTTATTGACTGGGATGATGGGACTACACAAACGCTTTTCTTTTCTCTGGGCGAAATTATACAACCAGCATTTCCACTCAATAGTTTTCAGACCGTGGTCACGCATTTATTCCCTGCTACCGGAGGAAATGTTCAATGTGAATATTTGCCACAGATCTGGCTACAGTTCAATGGTACACAATGTGCCGGGTCGCTAGACAGCCCGCCTCCTTATGTGAGATGGAATACGGATAATGAGAATACAGGTAATCATGTTCTTGCGGAAGAAAATACCGGAGTTGTTACATTTCAGGTATGTGCGGGTGACAGCTTTCCTGTGCGCTTTTCCGACCAAAGTATTTTCAATTGCGTTCCTCCTGCTTATGCGAACCTGATCAATACTAGTACCCGATGGACGGAATTTATTTATGGAACGACAAATACGATCACCAGCGCCACTGGTGTCCAGGTGAATGGTAGCATTGAGACTTATCCGTTCAATCCTGGTATCGTGGATACACAAGTAACACCCGTAATTGTTCCTTTTGCTACAACTCTTGATATCCAGGTACCTGCCGATGCATTGGTCGGACAGGAGTTTGAGATCACCATGAATTCCTGGAATTTCTGTAACCCTTTTGGGGTAGATCCTCCCATTGTCATAACTGCGAGAATACTTATTATTGCCTCTCCGCCAGCACCTACTGTTCCTCCGACTGATTTTTGTGTAGGTGCTGATCCGACCATTACCGTTTCGGGTAGTGGCGGTGTTTTCACCTGGTATAAAAACCCAGCGCTTCTTAATCCTGCCGATGTTGTGCATATTGGAGCAACCTTTGATCCAACAAGTGATCCGCCGCCCGCAGACCAGTTGAATAATTCAGTTCCCGGATCGAAGACATATTATGTCACGGAGACGTTAGGCGTAAACAATTGTGAAGGTCTTGCAGCTACTGTTACCTTCAATATTATTGAAAACCCAACCGGATCAGCCGCAGGAAGTGATTTTTCCATCTGCACGGCTACATCTTCAATCTCGGGGAATATCCCTGTTGTCGGGACAGGGTTTTGGACAAGTTCGGGTCCCGGAAATGTTGTTGCGGGGCAGGAAACTTTACCCAATGCCAATATCGAGAACCTGGTGTCCGGAACAACCACCACTTTTACATGGACAATTACCAATGGGGTGATTTGTGTTGATGCAAGTAGTGTCAATGTTACGAGGGACTTGCCACCGAGCCCTTCAAATCCCGGTCCTGATTTAAGTTTGTGCACCGGTACAACGGTAAATATGACCGGAGTTGCTCCCGCTGTAGGTATCGGAACATGGTCAGTGGTATTGGGACCCGGCAATGTAGTAGCGGGTCAAGAAAACTTACTTAATGCTACAATTGAAAATCTAATACCAGGAGCAACTACAACTGTGGAATGGAGGATCTCCAACGGGACTTGTACGGATGAAGTGGCGACAGCACAAATTTTTGACTTTCTCGACCCTCCGTCAGATGCAGGGGCTGATGTATTTGTATGTGATCCACTAACAACAGGAAATTTAAATGCAGTTGATCCTACCCTTACCGCCCCTTCTGCAGTAGGTACCTGGACATGGGCTGGACCCGGAAATGTAGTTGCTGGCCAGGAAAATTTACCCAATGCTCCTGTTGAAAACCTGGTGCTGGGTATTCCTACGACATTTACATGGACTGTTGTTAATGGTCCATGTATTGATTTGGATAATGTTGTAGTTACCGTCGAGGCATCGCCGGATGTGGCTGTTGCAAGTACACCCTCTACGAATATATGCACAACTACATCCACTGTTACAGGAAACGCCCCGGCCTCGGGTACTGGCTTGTGGACCTGGTCAGGAGGAACAGGAAATGTAGTGGCCGGCGAAGAAACTCTGCCTGCTGCTAATGTGGAGAATATATCACCCGGAACAAGCACGACATTTACCTGGACCATCTCAACTGTAGCATGCGGCCTAACTAGTGATTTTGTAACTATCACAAACGATAGCCCAACAACGTCAGATGCTGGCTCTGATCAGAATATCTGTGTAACAACTACTGTCCTGGCTGCAAATTCAGTGGGCGCAGGAGAAACCGGTATCTGGACATGGTCGGGTGGAACGGGAAATGTGGTTTTAGGTGAAGAAAACCTCCCAAATGCAAATGTGGAAAATTTGACCCAGGGAACAACCACAACCTTTACATGGACAATTGATAATGGTATATGTCCCATATCTATATCTAGTGTTGATATAATTTATGATCCGGCTCCTACGCTTTCAGTTGCCGGCACAGATCAAACTGTCTGTTCAGCAACTACTTCTTTATCTGGCAATTTACCGGGAGCCGGCGAAACGGGTACCTGGACATGGTCCGGTGGCACTGGAAACGTGGTAGTGGGAGAGGAAACCCTACCAAATGCTAACGTTGAAAATCTGTCTCAAAGCACATCCACATCATTTACTTGGCAAATCGATAATAAAGGATGTACAGGGATACCCTCCTCATTGATTGTTACTAGAGTTAACGATTTGACAATACCTATGGCAGGCTCGGATCAGAACGTTTGCCTCGCCGCGACCATGTTGTCGGCTAATGCTGTAACAGCAGGAGAAACGGGCACCTGGACATGGGCAGGGGGGACGGGATTTGTAGTACCTGTGGATGTTAATAATCCAAACGCTAATGTTGACGGTCTTTCTCAGGGCACTACTACAACTTTTACCTGGACAATATCCAATGGTATCTGCACAGACCTACAGTCTTCTGCTGATATTACACGAAGCAATAACTTAACCATTCCAGACGCAGGTATGGATCAAAATGTTTGTATTTCTACCTCACCATTATCAGCCAATAGCGTTGGTGCAGGGGAAACAGGAACATGGACATGGTCAGGGGGTTCAGGGAACGTTCTAGCAGGTCAGGTGAATCTACCCAATGCAAGTGTTGAAAATCTAACTCAGGGAACAACCACAACATTTACATGGACCATTACTAATGGCTTGTGCACGCCATTGACTTCAGATGTTATGGTGACTTTTGATGAGTTACCTACTTCCTCCGCTGCAGGACCGGATCAAATTGTATGTGCGGCTTCGACTACACTTGAAGGAAATGATGTGTCATCAGGCATTGGTATTGGAACCTGGAGCTTTGCCCCCACAAATACAGGTGTGGGAGGAACGGTTGTGGATCCGGCATTATATAATTCAGCGTTCAACGGCATCGCCGGAGAAACTTACGTTTTAAGGTGGACGATATCCAATGGTTCCTGCACTGATTCCTTCAGTGATGTCAGACTTGATTTCTCATCCGCTTTACCAGCAACAACAATCTCCGGTGATGCACAAGCTTGTGTTGGTGATGCCAAAACCTACATAGTTCCGGGAGGGAATCCTACTCTGCATAATTACACTTGGGATCTTAGTGGATTACCTCCATCAACATCTGTTGTGGCAGGTACAGGAAGCCCATTTCAGTTCATAACATTGCAGTTCAACGACCCTGTAACAGCGGGTATTCTGGGTGTGGTAAGCGATGATGGTTTCTGCTTTGGCCCGCTGGAGACATTTTCTATTGATGTTTTCCAAACGCCATTAATATCCCTTTCCAGTTCGGATCCGGATTTGATAATTTGTGAAAATGAGTCAGTGACCTTCACAGCCACGGATGCGCTCGGCCTGGCAGACAATTATGAATTTCAAGTGAACGGAATAACAGTTCAGAGTAGCCCGTTTCCCACATATACCACTACATCGCTCACTTCTGTGGATCAGGTAGTTGTAATTGGTACTGCCGGAGGGATTTGTCCGGCATCCAGTACACCTCCAATTGCCCATACGGTGAATCCGTTGCCTGCTTCTTTTAGTATTCAGGGAGGAGGCTCCTACTGTGACGAGGGAATTGGTGTCGTAATCGGACTGGACGGCTCAGAATTTGGTACCACGTATGAATTGTATTTAGATGGTAATTCTACGGGAGTAACTCAATCACCAAGTGGAGGGGCTTTTGATTATCCTCCTCAAACAACTGTGGGCGTATATACTATTCTGGCATTAACAGGGTCTAATTGCGGAGAATTTATGGCAGGTAATACGTCTATTATTATCGATATTCTTCCTGAAGTCTATAATGTTACAGGTGGAGGAGAGTTTTGTGCAGGTGATGACGGAGTACCAGTTGGATTGGACAATTCTGATGTGGGGATCAATTATCAACTTTTCCGCGATGGTGTTGTTCTTGGTAATAGTGTGTCAGGTACTGGATCAGCACTAAATTTCGGACTTCAGGCGATTTTTGGCAATTTTGAGGTCGTTGCAGCCAATGACATTACCTTTTGTGCAAAGGAGATGGCTGGTGTGGGTGTTGTTACGCTCATCCCAAATCCGACTATTATTGTAACCAACAATATACCTCGCATTTGCTCAGGCTTCGAAACGAGCATTGACCTTGAAAGTAGTTTGGGAACCACATTCACCTGGACTGTGGAAGTAAGTGATGAATCCTTAACCGGAGCAGTTGACGAGACCGAACCGCAACCGTTTGATACGATAATAAAGCAACAACTGGAAAACGACAGCGAAGTGGACCAGACTGCTACATATATTATCAAATCGACAGGTCCAACACCGACTTTCTGTGTTGGAGATACGAAAACCGTGGATGTTATTGTCAGCCCCAATCCATCAGTAGTATTTAGTGGATCTGAGACCATATGCAAGGGAAATTCGACCCAATTATCGTTTGAAATTACAGGTAAAGTTCCTTTAAATCTGGTATATACTGACGGTGAGATAGTGATCCCACTAAATGGCATAGCAAGCACTCATGTTATAAATGTGAGTCCCGCAATTACCACATCTTACTCAGTCGTATCTGTAACCGATGCGAATGGATGTATCATGTCAAACTCCGAAAATGCTGTAACAGTGACTGTAGTGGAACCGATAGCTGATTTTTCCACGGTTGAGGATTTGTTGGGATGCAGTCCACTCGAGGTAACATTCATGAATGAAAATATTGAATCCGGAGTTACGTACGAGTGGACCTGGGGAGACGGTTCTCCAAGTACAAGGACTTCCGATGAAGTGATCTCACATGTATTTGAGAATAACTCAACTTCCATTTTAACCTATAACATTTCATTAATTGCGGAAGATGATCTGTTCGGTTGTCAAACCATTCAAAGTAATATAGTGGAAGTATTCCCGTCCGTAGGTGCTAATCTTGATGTAAATGCAGAGGATGGATGTGCACCTGTTACAGTTAGTTTTATAAACAATTCTATTGGAGTGAGTGATCACAAATGGTATTTCCGCGTGAAAGGTAGCAGTGATGAAAATGAAGTGATAACATCTCCAGTAGCCTCATACTTACTTGAGAACAAAACAACCGCTCCAATTCAGTATGAAATCGTATATGAAGCTTCAAACGGCTTTTGTTCCGAATCGATCGTAACTGAAGTATTGGTTTTACCGGAGGTATTAGCGTCATTTACCATATCAGATAATCCTGTTGAAGTAACATCCACTCCTCATGTGAGCATTACGAATACTACATTAAATAAAGCAGCCTGGAGTCACATTTGGGAATGGGGTGATGGAATGACCGCTACGGATGTTGATCCAGGTAGTCATACCTATCTGAATAACTTTGGTGTTCCGACCTATGGTACATTTCAAATAAAACAGAACATTTTGTACAAAGATGACTTTGGGGAATGCGAAGCGTCATTCACTGAAACGTTGAATGTTGTGCCGGTTCTACCCAAAGTTGATTTTATTGCAGATGTACTTGAGGGTTGCCTTCCACTTACTGTAAATTTCACCAACTTATCTGAATCAATAGACGAGGAAACAGTTTCATGGGAATTCATCTCTTCGGGAGGAGCATTTGAGGGAACTTCAAGCCAATACCATACAAAATTTATCTTTTTCGAGGCCGGTAAATATACAGTACGTCTTACTGCCGGGAATCCTATTGGAATAACTGAGTCTGAAACAAAGGAACTGTACATCACAGTTAATGAAATACCGACTGCGGGATTTACGCTGCGTCCCGATCTGGTTTACTTGCCAGATGGTGTTGTTTTTACACAAAACCAAAGTACCTTAATGGCAGATGAATTCTTTTGGATTTTTAATGTTATCGATTATTTCGGGTCCGCATCGAATCTTGATATTTGGGAAGGAGATCTTACGTCTTCATTGTATGAGCCCCAGGTACTTTATAAACGTGAAGGGTTTAAAGATATAATGCTAATTTCTACGATTTCCACAACGGGTTGTAGCGATACGGTATTGGTAGAAAAGGCTGTATTTGTAGATAAAGGCGGTGGTGCACGCATACCAAATGCATTTACACCCACTTTAAATGGTCCTGGTGCAGGAGGCATTGGAGGGGCTGATCCATCCGGTGGGTTTAACGAAGTGTTCCTGCCTGTAATTCAGGGATTATCAGAAGTCCCCGGCTCATTTCATATGTTAATTTATGACCGCTGGGGTAATCTTCTATTTGAAACCTGGGATGAAAATGTTGGATGGGATGGCTATGCTGAAAATGGTAAACTTTTACCATTAGGTGTATATGTGTATAAACTTGATCTTAAATTTGTTGATGGATCCGCAACGATCCGTATCGGTGACGTAACATTGATCAGATAGGTTTTTCGAAATTCTATTAACCATTTTTAATAAAACAGTAGATTTGCAGTCCTTATACCCGTTATGTTAAGTGGTTACTGCATCAAATATGAATTTCGGCTCTCAGCTAACTGATGACTTGATATTCAGAATATTAGCTGATATAGCAAAAAAGCAACATCTTCCGGTTTTTATTATCGGGGGGTATGTAAGAGACTTGCTCCTTAAAAGGCCATCAAAAGACATAGATATTGTTTGCGTTGGCAGCGGCATAGCGCTTGCAAAAGAAGTAGCTGCCAGAATCAATAAAAAAAAATCAATTTCATATTACAAAAATTTCGGCACGGCTTCTATTAAATTCGAAGACTGGGAGCTGGAGTTTGTTGGGGCAAGAAAAGAGTCATACAGGCAGGATTCAAGAAAGCCCATGGTTGAAGATGGTACGCGTGAAGATGATCAGAAAAGACGCGATTTCACGATTAATGCGTTAGCTATCAGCCTGAATGAAACTGATTTTGGTGATCTTATTGACCCATTTAACGGTATTAGTGATCTGAAACAAAAAATTATCCGAACTCCGCTCAATCCGTTAACCACATTTTCGGATGACCCACTTCGAATGATGCGCGCTATTCGGTTTGCAACCCAGCTTGGTTTTGATATCGAGCCAGAAACATTTGATGCTATTACAAAGAAAGCTGAGCGCATCAGCATTGTGTCAATGGAGAGGGTTACTAGCGAGTTAAATAAAATAATAGTATCAGCAAAACCATCCTATGGGTTTAAATTACTTTTTCATTCCAGGCTGCTCCATACCATTTTCCCGGAACTTGTTGAATTGCAGGGAGTGGATACGATAGACGACAAATCACATAAAGACAATTTTTACCATACATTAAAAGTACTGGATAATGTAGCAGGCGTTTCGGACAATCTCTGGCTTAGATGGGCTGCCCTACTTCATGATATTGCCAAACCGGCCACGAAACGATTTGATCCGGTTCGGGGATGGACCTTCCACGGTCATGAAGATAAAGGGTCTAAAATGGTGCCAGTTATATTTCGAAGGCTGAAATTGCCACTTGATCATAAGATGCACTTTGTGGAAAAAATGGTACGTTTGCATCTTCGCCCAATCTCACTTGTAAAAGACGAGATTTCAGATTCTGCTATCCGGCGGTTACTTTTTGAGTCAGGCGACGATATTGATGCATTAATGATGCTTTGCAGGGCTGATGTGACCTCAAAGAACTCCGAAAAAGTAAAACGATTCCTTGCTAATTTTGATAAAGTTGAACGCCGGCTTAAAGAAGTTGAATCGAAAGACCGGATAAGGAATTTTCAACCTCCCATATCAGGCGATATTGTTTTAAAAACATTCGATATTTACCCCTCAAGGGTGATCGCAGAAATTAAGGAAGAAATCAAAGAGGCCATTTTAGACGGAAGAATTAATAACAATTACAAAGAAGCGTATAGTTTAATGCTGAAAATCGGTGATAAAATGGGATTAAAGAAAAGAATTGTATCATAAGTTACGATTTCACGATATCAATTCGAAAACCATTAGCGGCTAAAAAAAGATTCAAAATCATTAAATCCACATAAATACAATAATCTATATTTGGATAATTCGGAAAATGTCCTGTATAAGCAAAAAGATGACAGTTAAACCATCTGTTTTATATGAATATTAGCTTATTGATTAAACTTAGATGGTTAATTATATAAAATTTAATACTACAGATATGAAATACATAAAACTCTTTTTGGTGGTTGTGATTTTTACGATGATCGCCTCCCGGGTAAGTGCCCAGGATGATATGAAAAAGATTTATCAGGCGAACTATGATCGTGCGCTGGTGTATAACGATTTTTTTGAAGCTAAAAGCGCATTATACAAGCTTGTGATAATGGAGCCTGAAAACGATTCGCTACTTGCCACCCTGGCTTATCTTTACTTCGATGCCAGGCAATATGCCTCCAACGTACTCATTTGTATGGATGTGCTGAAATTGAATCCAAACAATACCAGTGCGATGGAAATGATCGCCATCTCTTATGAAAACCTTGGTTTGAAGGACAAAGCGCTGGAGTATTATGAGAAACTGTATCTGAAGACTAACGATTTTCAGTTACTTTACAAAATGGCATTTTTCCAGTACGATTTGAGTAAATTTCTACAATCCATTACCAATATTGATTTTTTGCTGCAACAACCTGAGGCAGAGGAAGCAACTGTTTTTTTTACAATTGAGGATGAAGAAAAGGAGTTTCCTATTAAGACCGCCCTGTTTAACCTGAAAGGCCTGGTGAACAAAGAGTTAGGAAACATTGTAGAGTCTCGACAAAACTACGAAGAAGCGTTGAAATTATCTCCGGATTTTATTTTTGCTAAAGAAAATATGGAGGCGCTTGATAATTGAAGCAAGAAGCATATTTAAATTTACAATAGTCTTGTAATTTATGATTGCACGAATATTCATTTTAATACTGCTGTAGATTTGTATGCAACCCGGCATACAATCAACTGTCTTTACTTTGAAAAAGAAGGAATTTGAATCAGGATTCAGTAATATACATCAGGATCTTATTGATCGATCTTTGAAGGGAGATGAAATTTCACAGAGTAAGCTCTATGGGCTATATTCAAAGTCTATGTACAATATTTGTCTGAGATTAACGAGTAATGAAGATGATGCAAAAGATGTTTTGCAGGAAGCTTTTATAAGCGCTTTTCAGAACCTCGGGACTTACAAAGGCGAGGCTTCGTTTGGTGCATGGCTTAAACGAATCGTAGTAAATAAAGCAATTAATCACATAAAAAGGAAACGTGTGGAATTCACTGAATTAATTACGGATAGATATGAAATACTGGAGGAACAACCAGATCTGACTAAAGAACAGGAATTAACAGTAGAAAAAATTAAAAATGCTATAGTGAAACTTCCCGATGGATACAGACTGGTATTTTCATTATACTTACTGGAGGGATACGATCACCAGGAAATTGCCGGGATATTAAACATCTCGGAATCAACGTCTAAATCGCAATTTAACAGGGCTAAAAAAAAGCTCAGGGAGTTAATCGAATAAGATGGAATATAAAACTAAAGACAAACTTGAACAATTTATCCGCGACCATCGCAGTGAGTTTGATTCGGCTGAACCGCCAGCTGAAATCTGGAAAGCTGTTTCACGGCAGTTGGATAATACAGACCCTGTAAACGAGACAAATCAATGGTTATGGATCTGGAAAGCGGCTGCAATACTGTTTTTTGGTCTTAGCGCCTATTTATTCACTCAGATTATCGGGAATGAACGTACTGATATAATGTGGGAGCAGCAGATCACTGAATTTGAAAATGCGGAGCAATATTATAATAACATAATACACGTAAAAAGGCAGGAGCTTATAAATTATCTTGATGAAAAAAGCCCTTTTTATTACGATTTTAAAAAAGATATATCAGAACTGGATTCGATGTATATTCTACTCAAAGATGATTTTGATACAAATAGCAATGACCTCGTAATGGACGCCATGATCAGGAATCTGCAATTACGGATTGAAATTATGGACAGGCAATTGCAAATAATTCAAAAAGTTAAACAGGTAAAAAATAAGAATAATGATGACGTTACGATTTAAATCAGGTTTGATTTTTCTGTTATTTCTTGTTAACACTGTCACATTGCGGGCGCAGTTTGAGAAGAAAAAGGAAATAATAAAAACCTTTGATGTGGATTCAGATACGGAACTGGTGATAAGTAATAAGTATGGGGACGTACATATTAACAGTTGGGATAAAAATGTGATTGATGTAAAGGTTACGGTAACTGCTAAAAAGAGGAGTGAGTCTCGGGCACTGGAATCACTGGAGAAAGTGCATATTGATATCTCTGAATCAAGTGGAAGAATTGAGTTCGAGACAGAGATCAGAGGAAATTTAAGCAATCGAACCGGCGAGCACATTACTATTGACTATGTGGTAAATATGCCGAAATCGAATAATATGCATGTGAAGAATGCTTATGGAAATCTTTTTATTGATGATTTTGATGGAGATGTATATATACGGATATCATATGGTAATCTGAAAGCAGGTAAACTTAATGGCGAAACAGAATTTAATTTATCATATGGAAACGGCGAGATTGACCTTATAAAAAATGGAGAGTTGTCTGTTGGATACTCTAATTTGGATGTTGAAGAGGCCGGCATTGTAAAACTTACCAGCCATTATTCAAATGTTGACATTCGCATATCAAATGACATCTCGCTGACTAGCAAATATGATAACCTTAAAATCGGTGATGTTCACACACTGAAAGGAAGTTCAAAGTATGGTAAAGTAAACATTAAACGCCTTTACAGTACTCTTGTACTTGATCTTTCTTATGGAAGCGGTGTAGATGTAGCGTGGATATCCAGGGATTTCATATGGATTGATATTGATGCTAGCTATGCTGGATCCTCATTATACTTCGAAGAAGGATTTGGGGCAGAACTGGAAGGATATTTCAAATATTGTGATCTTAAATACCCCAGAAATGAGAAATTTGATTTCAGCTACATTGATAAGCAAAACAGCAGCATCGAATATAAGGGTAAGATCGGATCAGGATCAGGAAAAGCAAAAATCAGGCTCAGGTCAAAATATGCAAATGTGCGAGTTGGTTACTCTTCTTTGCATTGAATCCTGATAACAACTTTATTTCATGTTGCTGATATCAACCGACTCTTTTGTTGAATCATACAACTTTCCACCTTCGCATTTCATAATTCGAAATGATGCACTCCGGATGAGGTTGTGGTTGTGTGTGGCCATAAGCACGGCAGTACCGCTTCGGTTGATCTCCTGAAATAGTTGAAAAATCCCCTCTGATACTTCAGGATCGAGATTTCCGGTAGGTTCATCCGCTAACAGTATCAGTGGTTCATTAATCAAAGCACGGGCAATGACAACCCGCTGCTGTTCTCCACCCGAAAGCTGGTGAGGATATTTAGCCGTTACCGATCCGAGGCCAACTTTCATGAGCACATCGGCCTGCCTGACTTTCATCTTGGAATTATCTTTCCATCCGGTGGCTCTCATAACAAAATCAAGGTTTTCAGTCACGGTACGGTCTCCAAAAAGTTGAAAATCCTGAAAAATGATGCCCAGTTTTCTTCTCAGCCAGGGTACTTGCACTTTATTAATATTCCGGATCTTAAATCCCACAACTTCCATATCTCCAAGTCTTAGTGGCAGATCGGCATATAACGTTTTTAACAACGAAGATTTGCCGCTACCGGTACGACCTACCAAAAACACAAACTCGCCTTTATCTACCTCAAAACTGATATCTGCCAATATGGTATTGTTGTCCTGAAAAATGGTTGCATTTTGAACTCTTACAACTGGATCTGTTGAAAAATTCATTGTATTAGATGGTTAATTCCTGAAGTTTGCCAAACGGAAGGTTTTCAATCAATTTTTCCAAATTGCTTTCTTTTCCTGCAAGTCCATATTTCTCCAGGTTTTTCAAAGGCCTGTCGGCGCGAAAGTAAGCGATCAGCGAAAACTTCTCATCTCTCAGCTGAATATAATCCGGTATTTTTTCTTTTCCTTTTACTTTTATGATATACATAAACCCACGTATTATACCAAGGCAGCTGTTTGTTGAGCTTTTTTGTGGTCGGCAAGAAACTGTGCCAACCCTTTGTCTGTTAATGGATGATTCAACAACCCTATGATCACCTTATACGGACATGTGGCAACATGAGCTCCGATTTCTGCACACTGAATAAGATGTAAATTGT
>JACZXH010000074.1 GCA_022571715.1 Bacteroidota bacterium
GCGGTTGCTGAAAGCTTCTTTAAAACATTAAAAACAGAATGGACCAATAGACATACATATCATTCATTCAGAGAAGCTGCATTATCAGTTTTTCAATACATTGAAGGTTGGTACAATGTTAGACGCACGCACTCAGCTTTGGGGTATATGTCCCCAAAGGATTTTTTTAATTTTTTATTAACTCATAAAATGGCAGCTTAATGGCTTATCTATTTGTCCACTTTTTTGTTGCAATTCCATTGATTGCTGTAAAATGCAAAAGAATTTCCGATTTCTTTAACCCGTAGATATTTGTAAAACAAGCGCAATTCCTGGGGTCTTACTTCAAGTGGAGTGAATCACGTAATTGGATACCCGTTTCAAATAATAAAACCGTTGTGATGTAATCATTGTGCGAAATATTACTTTTGTACCATGGCGGAGCAGATACTTATCATTGATTTTGGTTCCCAGTACACGCAACTCATCGCCAGGCGGGTAAGGGAATTGAATGTTTACTGTGAAATTCATCCCTTTAATAAAATCCCGGAAATTACTGAAAATTTAAAAGGAGTGATCCTATCAGGCAGCCCGTACTCAGTATTGGAAAATGATGCACCCGATATTGATCTGACATTGTTTGAAAATATACCCCTTCTGGGTGTATGTTACGGAGCGCAACTCATGGTGCGCAAACATAACGGCACAGTGCTTCCATCCACTATCCGGGAATACGGCAGGGCTCGGTTAAACAAAATCGATCAGCACCACCAACTGATGAAGGAAATACCACTTAACACGCAAGTTTGGATGTCGCACGGTGATACCATTTCTGAAATTCCTGAAGATTTTGATGTCATTGCCAGTACAAATTCTGCAAATGTTGCCGCTTTTCATGTAAGGTCAAAACAACAATACGGGATCCAGTTTCATCCGGAAGTTACCCATACGGAAGAGGGCAAGACTATCCTTCGGAATTTCGTAGTCCATATCTGTGAATGCGCCCAAGAATGGACGCCGGATATATTTGTGGAAAGCACAATCACTTCACTAAAAATTAAACTACAGGATGACAAAGTGGTCCTCGGCATATCCGGGGGTGTTGATTCTACCGTTACAGCGGTACTGATTGACAGAGCCATTGGCAAGAACCTTACTTGTATTTTTGTAGATAACGGGCTGCTCCGTAAAAATGAATTTAGTGAGGTCCTATCCTCGTACCAGGGAATGGGTCTGAATGTAGTTGGAGTAGATGCCAGCGACCGTTTCCTCTCCGCACTCAAAGGGATTTCGGACCCGGAAGGAAAACGAAAGGCTATCGGTAAGGCATTTATCGAGGTTTTCGATGATGAGGCACATAAAATACAAGATGTAAAATGGCTGGCACAGGGCACCATCTACCCCGATGTAATTGAGTCCATTTCGGTGAATGGACCGTCGGCTACTATTAAATCCCATCATAATGTGGGCGGATTACCTGAAAAAATGCCCCTCAATGTAATAGAGCCGCTCAATACCTTGTTTAAAGATGAAGTCCGTCTGGTTGGGAGGTCTCTAAATATCGATAGCAATATTCTTGGCAGGCATCCTTTCCCGGGACCCGGATTGGGCATCCGGATCCTTGGTGAAATCACTGCTGAAAAAACAGCTATATTGCAGGAAGTGGATGATATATTTATTTCCGCATTGAAAAACACTGGATTATACGACAAGATTTGGCAGGCAGGCGCTATGCTACTGCCTATCCAGTCGGTAGGTGTTATGGGTGATGAGCGCACGTATGAGCAAGTAGTCAGTTTAAGGGCCGTTACGAGTGTGGATGGTATGACCGCTGACTTCAGCCATTTACCCTTTGATTTTCTGGCAACGGTCTCAAATGACATAATTAATAAAGTCAAAGGAGTGAACAGGGTTGTTTATGATATTTCTTCCAAGCCCCCGGCAACCATTGAATGGGAATGATCGGAATACGAAATATAGTTTCTGCAATAGTACTTCTGTTTGTAAGCCTTGCCGGTCATACGCAGTCTGAATATAAGGCTGCATATAACAACGGCAAAACGCTTTTTAAACTTGAAAAATATACATTGGCCATGGAGGCATTTAAACCTGCCATGGAGAAAAACGGTGTAAATCCATATGCACCATATGCTTCCTTTTATTATGCTGTTTCGGCTTACAGGTCAGGTTACAAACCGCTCGCCAGAGACATGTTTATTCAGGTTACTGAAAAGTTCAAAGGCTGGGAATTTGAAAATGAAGCATACCTGTGGACAGCCCTGATATTTTTTGAAGATAGTGATTATTACCCCGGTTTGAGGTATGCATCAAAGCTGCTGGGCAAGCAGCTGGAAAAAGATATATTTCGTATTGAAAAAAAATACTTGTCACAGATCGAATCCATGACAATACTTGAAAATTTGTACAACAAGTACCCGAAGGATAAGGCATTGGCTCTGGTAATCATAGAAAAGATTGATACAGTTCCACTGAAGGATAAGAATTTTGAATTACTGCAGCTGATATCAGAATCAAATGACATTAATATCCGGTCAGGTATCGTACCAAAAGAAAGTGTAAAAAAGGATATTTATAAAGTTGCTGCAGTCCTACCTTTTATCTACGAGAATATGGAAGCAAGCGGCTTTTATTTGCGCAGATCACTTGTGGTTGACCTGTATACCGGAATAAGACAGGGAGTTGAAGCCCTTAAAGAAAGCAATATACATATTGCATTATATGCCTACGATACGAAAGGTGATACCGCTGTGACGGCTCAGTTGCTTCAGGATAGTGAACTTTCGGGCATGGACCTGATCATTGGCCCACTGGTTCCCGGCCCGAGCAGATTGTTGAATGATTTTTCATTTAAAAATAAAATCAACATAATCAACCCGGTTTCAAACAATGCCGAGGTAATAGCCAATAACCCTTTTTCATTTTTACTTAACCCAAGCAGTGTTACCATTGGCTTGAGAGGGGGTGAATTTGCCGTTGAAAATCTTGCAGACAGTAGTAGCAACAAAAATATGATTGTTTATTATGGCTATCGTGAGACGGATTATCTGATGGCTGAAGCATTTGAAAAGGTAGTTCAGGCAGATTCCTTCAGGGTTCTATCCATGAAGCGGGTTCACAGGGATAGTACCGAAATGATTTTCAATCATCTAACAATGAAAATTTCTGTAAGGGATTCGCTCGGAAATGAAGTAAGGGATAAAGAAGGCCATGTAATGGAAGAGTTGCTCATTCCATCGGATAGCATTGGAAGCATCTTTGTGGCAACACTTGATTATAAAATTGCTACAGAAGTGTTTAGTGCAGTAGCCGACCGGAGAGATTCCATTCAGATTATTGGTCACGAGAACTGGTTGAAGGATAAAACGGCAAACTATCAATATATACAGGACCTGGGTATCTGGATGATTGCACCTGATTATGTGGATTATTCGAGCCGTCGGTACCAGCAATTTGAAAATGCGTATATAAGCAAACATCACATCACGCCTTCCGAATTTGTGATTGCGGGCTACGAATGCATGCTGTTTGTCGGAAATGTGCTTGCCAGGTTTGGTGTTTATTTTCAGAATGGCTTGAATAAAGAGATTATAACCGGAGTAGGTCTGAGAGAAAAGTATGATTTTAGATTTTCAAATGATAATCAGCGTATTCCTATAATTAAATTTGAAGATCTTAATCTCGTTATTCAAAACATATTACCGGAATATCAGTAAAATAACTAAAATATCTATAAATATCCATAAATAGTCATAAAAATTTATAAATATCCATAAATTATTATTTAGTAATGTCGTTTTCCCAATTAGCAACACGTAATTACCTTTTTCCGATTAAGGGTATCCATAAAATGAGATTAATCTGTATATTATTTTATACTTTTAACCTGGTTAAAACAGATCCCTGTCTACAGAATTAATGAAGAGTGTTATTATTCTTCTTCTTTTTAGCATTACGATAGTCCGGCCAGGATATGGACAGGCTATTGGCTATCAGATGAAATACGATGATCCGTATGATATTAATAAGTTGTTTGTTCATTTTATTCCTTTATATGGTGATGTGGCCGCAACCAATATGACCATCGGCTATGGAATCCAGATTGATTATTATCATTTAAATAAATATGATTTCACTTTTCATACCAGGAAATCGTATGGTGCACGTACCGACCTGATGCGGGATGCATCGGAAAAAAATACCGACAATTCAAATACCAATAAACCGAACGTTTATAATATGATTGAATTTGGAGGCACTTATCACTGGAAAGACTTCGAGCAAGAGAAGGAAAGCAAGGTATATCTTTACAGCAAAAAAGATAAAGGCAATAAGTGGGAATCGATGGTGATACAGAACACAACCATTATCGGTAAAGTGCGTAACATTTACGGCGCTCGGTTAGGCGGTATGTTTTATGACACCTCATTTGATATGAACAGAGTTGTAACTAAACAGGAAATCACGCTTTCTGATGCTTCGGGAAACTCAATTGATGAAATGGCTGTATTATTTGGAAATATGAAATCTAGTGGCGTGTACCTTGGCGCTTCAATGGCATGGTTTAGAAATTTTTCTGTCGAATTCGAAAGTAAATATGAACCCGGCGGCGACGACTTGTTGCTCACAACCTATTTCGATATTCTTTTAGCGTCGGTAAAAGTGGAGGATATTGTTTACCAAAGCAATGTTTACTCTGCAAGCTCTATTAATGTAAATAGCATTGGCTTCAGACTGGGAATCCAGGGTAAATTCAACCGGGATCTTAGCTGGGCCTACGGTGCAGAAATGGGATATCGCCCCAGTGTAAAGACACAAAGTTTTTTTATACTATTGAAATTAAGCTTCCCTATTTTAGGATCAGATCTTAAGTATGGCAAGATTGATTCAGTGGAACAAGAATAAACAGTAATCAGGTTATTTTCATTTTTTACGTGTTATGGATCTTCTGATAAAGAATATCAAAGGATTGGTGCAGGTACGGGATAGGCCTCCGAAAAAAGTGTGTGGTTCGGAAATGGCTGAATTGCCCATAACAGGTAATGCCTGGTTATTTGCAAACAATGGCAAGATAGTGGAATATGGACTGATGGAGGATCTGCCAGTTTCAGAGGCTTCTGAGATCATTGATGCTTCCGGAAGATTTGTGATGCCATGCTTTGTAGATTCACATACACACCTTGTATTTGCCGCCAGTCGTGAAAATGAATTTGTGGATAAACTCCACGGATTGAGTTATGAAGAGATCGCACACAGAGGAGGAGGTATCCTTAATTCGGCCATAAAACTTCAGCAAACTTCGGAAGAAGTATTATTTCAAAAATCGCTGGAAAGGGCATATGAAATTATAGGATTCGGAACGGCTGCAGTGGAAATAAAAAGCGGCTACGGACTTACGGTAGAAGATGAATTGAAAATGCTCCGTGTAGCCCGCCGTATCGGAAATGAAACACCACTTATTGTAAAAACCACATTCCTGGGTGCGCATGCTATTCCGAAAGGCCGTGACCGGAACGATTATATCCGAGAAGTAATGGAGGTAATGATTCCGCGTGTGGCTGAAGAGCACCTGGCCGACTATTGTGATGTGTTTTGTGAAAAAGGATTTTTCACTCCGGAAGAAACCGAAATGATTATTGAACGTGGTAAGAAATACGGAATGACACCTAAAATACATGCAAATCAACTCCATAATTCTGGCGGAGTGCAGGCAGGGGTTAAAATGGGGGCACTGAGCGTTGATCATCTGGAATCAATGGGAGAAAAAGAAATTGAAGTGCTGCAAGGCAGCGCAACCATGCCAACAATGCTTCCGGGAGCTGCATTTTTCCTGAATAGCGTCTATCCGCCTGCTCGCAGGATGATCGAATCAGGACTGGCAGTCTCAATAGCTACAGACTATAATCCGGGCAGCGCACCTTGCGGTAAAATGTCATTCATGATATCCCTTGCCTGCATCAAAATGAAAATGACTCCACAGGAGGCTCTCAATGCAGCCACAATTAATGCTGCGTATGCGATGGGGATCACGGATGTGCTGGGTACCATCACTCCCGGAAAAGATGCCAGTTTTATTATAACAAAAAAGATACCTTCTATCGAATTTATACCCTATGCATTTGGCAGTGATATTATTGACCAAGTGATCATTAAAGGCAAGACGATGAAATAGTAGCGTTAAAAGCGATCCGGAACATACAAAATCGTAAGGTATTTACAGACCAGGAAATTTGTGTAAGTAATTAGTTGATATTCTCACAGATCATATGCAACCATTTACATTTTTTATTCGTCTTTGTATTTATAATCCTTATCATTAATTAACCTCGAAATGAAAAAGATTTTAACCTTATTATTATTCGTGTTTGGGCTTGTTACGATGGTAAAAGCACAAGACACAGAAACGCGAAGTGTTGGTACTTTTGATGAAATGAAGGTTTCGCATGGCATTGAAGTTGTTCTGGTTGATGGGAATGGCGGCGAAATTACACTCTATGGACGAAACACCGACCTGGAAGACATATACACAGAAGTGGAACGAGGAACCCTCAGAATCAAATTCCGGAATTCCCGGATTTGGAACTGGGACAACCACAGGTTTAATAACCGGGACATTCTGGTAGAAGTACCGTTTGAAGGATTATATAACATTGAGGTGAACACGGGCGCCATCGTTAGTTCAAAAAGCATAATCCAAGGCGAAGATCTGCGACTCGAAGTTACCACCGGAGGCGAAGCAGACCTGGAAATTAAAGTGAAACGTTTTGTCGCTGAAATAGCTATGGGTGCGGTTGTGGAAGTATCCGGTCGTGTTGAAACATTCCGGGTAAAAGCCAATATGGGCAGCGAGGGTGATTTCCGTAATCTGGAGAGTGACTATGTGTATGCGAAATCAAATATGGGTGCTGAATTACAGGTGAAAGCACTAAAAGAAATAGACGCATCTGCCGGAATGGGAGGGATGATTTTTGTTTACGGCAGTCCGGAAAAAAGATATACGTCACATGGATTTGGTGGCGAAATTAATTTTGAAAGGATCAACTGAAATAAAGTTTCCTTGAAAAAGCAGCTATCCGCCTTTATATGTCACACTTTTTGTTTTATTAGCGAGTCTGGATTTATGGTGCGATCCTGAGCTCTTCTTTATTTTCCTTCAGCACATCAATAATGAACTGAATGTGTTCATTCCTGTCAACACCAAATAATTCAATTCCTTTAGAGACCTCGTCGCGTTCGACTTTTGCAGCAAATCGTCTGTCTTTTAGTTTTTTTACCACCGATTTTGGTGCCAGATTATTGATTTTATCGGGCCGCACGTGTGTGCATGCAATGATAAAGCCCGTTAGCTCGTCGCATGCAATCAGGGCTTTGTCGAGAAGGGTATTGTAAGGCTGGTTCCATTTTGTATAATGTGCAGCGATGGCATTTGCGATTTTATCTTCCCCTTTTTCGTGGAGCATTTTTACAATAATATCGGGATGCTGGTCCGGATGTTTTTCATAATCGGCATCGTGCAGCATGCCTGCGATAGCCCATTCATCCGGATCTTCGCCAAGCTTTTTTGCATACGCTTCCATTACAAGTTCAATGCTTCTTGCATGACGCAAAAGGCTCTCCGTTTCTGTAAGTTCGGATAATATTTGTCGTGCTTCTTTTCTGTTCATTCGGTTATACGTTGGTTTGACAATACGAGTATAATGCAATACATGAATTAAACCCAAGAACATTCATTGTAAATTGCATTCATGCCATCCGTTTTTGAACGCCGGGTTACACTGCGAACAACGCGAAACCAATAAAATTTCGTCTGAAGTACTTACTGAAGGTCCCTTTTACGTAGCAGCAGGTACGTAAAATAAACAAATAACGCGCAATAAAGGACCAATACGACAATACTTTCAACACTCATATAATCCCTGATTTCCATAAATATATATTTGGGAAAAGGAACCTTTATCACCTCATTCATTGCTCTTACCGGAAAATAGGGGATAAGAAAATCAAGTTTGTCGGACAGGTTAAATGTAGCAATTGGCTCAACTATCAGTGTATATAAAAAAAGTATTCCAATAGCAAATCCGGATCTTTTTACGAGCGTACCTATCAATAGGGCGAAGAGCAGAAAGGAGAATGTTTCCAGAAAAAACCCTCCTACAAATCCAACACCTTTAAAAAGGAAACGCATGTCTTCGGAAGGCGTATAAATTATACCTGTGATCAGCGCTATGAAGAAAAGAAATACGGTTGCGGCAGCCGACAATAAGCTAATGGTTAAGACCTTTGACATTAAGAAATCCCACCGGTCAAGGCCATCAATGATATTTTGCCTGATGGTTTTATAGGAAAATTCATTCGTAATACTGATAATGACCACAATTGCCAGAATAAACTTGAAAAATGTACCAATATAAGCCAGATTGTGCCAGATGTCAGGAAAATGATATATTGGTATTCTGAGTGGATTAAATTCATCAAATTCGACTCCCTTGTCTTTCAACCATTTCAAAAACTCCATTCCGCTGGCTGTAATCGCCCCCAATGAAATAAAATACATGGCAACCATGATCAGAAAAGCTCTAAAATTCAAGTTTTTAAGAAGATCTATCTTGAGTAATCTGATCATCTGTTTTCGTTTAAAATTTCAAGAAACTGTTTTTCGAGTGTTTTCTTTTGTGTAAGTAGATGAGATACAACAATTCCCTTATCAAAGAGGTATTTGTTTACATCTTCGCTTGATATTCCATTGACTGTAGCTATTACCAGATGCCCAATCTCATGATTGATTTTTTTGATTTTCTCCCAGGATTTGAGAGTTTCTTCCAGAGCGGCATTATCCGATGCCACTTCGATCGCGATTGATTGTCTGGATACATCATCAACACTTCCGGAATAAAGTAATTTCCCTTGCTTTAGCACACAAAAGTGTGAACACACTTTCTGGACTTCATCCAGCAGGTGACTCGCCAGAATGATGGTTTTACCTTCATTGGCAATATCCCGGATCAGTTGCCGGATGTCGGCAATTCCCTGTGGATCGAGCCCGTTGGTAGGTTCGTCGAGAATCAGCACAATCGGGTCGTTTACCAGTGCCGCAGCAATTGACAATCGCTGTTTCATCCCCAGGGAGTAGGTGCTGAAGTTATCATGCCGGCGGTCATACAGGCCCACCTGTTTCAATACCACGGGGATATTTTTTACCGGCGCTTCTTTGATTATTGAGACGAGTTTCAGGTTCTTTTCACCTGACATGTAAGGATAAAATACAGGGGTTTCGATAATCGTCCCGATTTTTTTTCTGACTTCTTTTGTAGGAGCTTTTCCAAACCACTTGTAACTGCCACTGGTTTTATTGATCACATCCATGATTATTCCGAGGGTAGTAGTCTTACCGCTGCCATTAGGCCCCAGAATTCCATATACCATACCTTTTTCTACAGTAAGATTCAGGTTATTAACTGCCTTAATCCTGCCAAAGTGCTTAGTCAGATTACTGATTTTCAGAATTTCATTTGAAGATAATGGCATTTTCAGTCAGCGTTTCAATTTCCTTAGTAAGTGTAAATAACTTATCAATAGGGATTTCTCCGATCAGGTCAAAAATTGTTGAAGAAGCATCTTCACTAATCAGAATAAATAACCCTTTCATTGTACCATTATTCTCCCTGATATAAGCAAATGTTTTTTTCCCGCCCATTCGCATTGACAAGCCTTCCTCATAATTATCCCGTATAAGATCAGCCTTGATAATTTCAATATCTGCATTGCTAAGTAAACCGTTTTCATTATCAATTCGCAGCATTTTGATCTTCTCAATGCCGTAAATAAGCTCTTTTAATTCTTTTCTATCTTCCGGAATAACCATTTTAAGCGTGCTGTAATAAAAAACCATGGTAAATGCATCCTCATATTTATCCGAAATATTACGCATGGCCCGGCTCTGCCCGTACATAGTTACAGGAATACATAAAAAAAGGAGAAGGACAATCTTCTTCATATGGTAAAAATAATAAAAGATACATCACAATTCTGGCAGGCTGATAAAATCAGTCTGATACCTGTACCGGAATTATGATGCATGATCAATGCCAGTTATGACGATTTTTTGTCAGGTATGACAAGTCTTTGGTAGTAAGTGTACCGTCAATATTTAGAAGCGTAAACTCATCCTTATCATCAATCAGCACTAGCATATTCCTAAGTTCGTTTTCATTTCCCTGGGCCATAAAATACAAAACCCTTGAACCTTCTTTTACTGACATCAACACTTCATAATTTTCCTTTTCGAGGCTTGATTTCAGGTTATCAATTTCCTGTGCTTTCAGTCCGGATTCATACTTCGGAATGATTAGAATCTTCAATGAGGTAATTCCATTTGCAACCCTGGCTAAAGCTTGCATTGCCTGCTCAGCTTCGGTGTTTTCGCCCGTCAGGGCATCTTCAGCTACTTCGCTGATAAATCTGAATAAAGACCCTGAGATTGCCACGTAGGTGGCATCGCGATCGTTTCGATACTTCTCTTGAAAATTATGTACAGCTTTATTTTGAGCTTGCATAAAAAGCGGCGCTGTACAAAAAATGATTAATAATCCTGTGATTTTTTTCATAATTTGACCTGTTTATTTTGAGTGCAATTTTTTGTAACGATTCAGGTAGAAGGTCCCAAAGGATTTTTAGCAGCTAGTTCGCAAAGCCAATAGCCACCGCGTTACACAAAGATTGCTAAAATTTAATTTGTGGTGCTCTTAGCGAATTCTTCGTGTTCTTAGGGGTTTAGGTCTTAGGCTCTAAATTTAAATATACTTGTATCCAGAGCTTACCACCTGAGTAGTTACGATTTTTTATATAATTTATTTTCCGAATTACAGTCAGATCTAATGTTTCTCCTCTTTCCTATGTTCCAGCAATTCAAGCTTTTCAAACCCGTCAATACGCATACTACGCGACAATTTGGATATCTGGCTTAAATCGATTTCGCCGACAAGGCTCATAATGAAAAACTCCTTGTTTCCACCGGCAATCAGCAAAAGTTCCACGATGGTACCTTTGGTTTCTTTGATCAAGAATTTCAGATCCATGCCTTCATGGCGAATGGTCATCAACTCTTCGTATTCTTTTTCAGGAATTAAGGCTTTGGCTTCTTTATAAACTACCGGCGCTTTGATCGAATCATTATCCAGTGCCAGTACCCGGAGTCCTTTGATTTTGCTAATAGCTTCCAGCGCCTCCTTTTCGTCGGGGTCATCCGGATCGATGTCAGCAAACAGGGAGAACATTTTGCTTGTTACCGTCACTACTGTAAAATCTTCATCCTCTGCATATTTTGACAAAAATTTTGTAATTGCGTCTTGTTGTGATTGTGCCCATATCTGGCCAATCGCCATTACACTAATTAAACTTACTATTATTGCCCGTTTCATAACTTTATCTTTTATTTCTGTTTTAAAATCCTTGGCACTTTTGTGCATTTATATATTAATAATAATTTCGAAATCCATTCTCAATATCTTTTAATTACTAGTTAACAATTGATTTCTCTATCACTTCTTCGGCTTCACTGAATTTGGCCAGTTTCATTGTTTGCCTTTTACCGGCATTCAAATGTTTTGAAATGAGATTAAGCGCTTTCATTGTTTCCTCAAATGCTTTTTGCGTATCCTCATACGTATCAGATTGTAGTATACTGGCTAGTGCATCTTCTTTAACCTGCTCACGATAAACAATAAATGTAATAGTTAGTACCACTACCAGTACCGCTGCAATTTTACTAAGCGTACCAAACCAGGGTAAATAATGTCGGTGTTCCTCATTTTTCTCTTTTTCAACTATTTGATCTGATTCTGATTGTTGAACCAGGTCCAAAATTTCCCTGTCTGATAAAATATTCTCTGCCTGTTTTTTTTTCTCCTGATCATAGTATTGAAATAATATTGCTGAATCAGGAAAGTTATTACCGGCCTCTTTTGAAAGAAAATAATCTCTCAGTATTTGCTCTTCCTCCAGAGAGGTTTCACAACTCCAGTACTTCTCAAGCAATGCTTCAATTTTCTTAGAGTCCATATGCGTTAATGTTTATCAGGTTTTCGCGCACTGTTTGTCTGGCCCTGAATAAGTTTACTTTTACCTGATTAAGGTCAATTTCCAGTGCGTCGCTAATTTCTTTGTAACTCAATCCTTCAATATCGCGTAGTTGGATAACAAGTTTCTGTTTGTCAGGCAATGCGCTTATAAATTGATGAATTTGTTTCATAGTATCGCTCTTTTCTGTTTCATCCTCCGGTGTTTCCCGATTATCAATCACCTGCAAGTTGTCAGGCATCGAAACACTAGTCTGGTATGCTTTTGATTTTAGTTTGTCATAGCATAGGTTTCTGGTAATTTGCATGCACCAGGCTTCTGTGTTATTCAGGTTTATTAAACTATCACGTCTTTTCCATACCTTGATCATTACATCCTGGACAATATCTTTTGCTTCTTCCTCGTTGCCCATTAGCCGCAACGCAAACCTGTATAGTTTGTTTTTAGCTGGCAAAACACGTGTTTCAAAAGCTTCCAGACTCATACAATTACAAGACGATAGGGGTTGAAATTTGTTACAGCCCTAATGAAATTAATAATTAAAATTACTCAAAGGCAAATTGAGAATACCTTTTTGGAAGAATAAGATGAACAAATCAATTGTAAATTAGTAACAGGCATTGCTTACTTTTTGGTACTCACCATAATCATAACTAAAGTGCGTGCTAAATATCTGCGCGAGCCTGCCGGCCAATGCACCTGACTACCAGTCACTTAGAATCCTGATTATATGGTCAAATGACAATTCTGGGTTTAAAGGAGTACATCAGCGTAGCGTATTTATTTGTGAAAGAAAAGTTTTATCGCATAATAAAGAAGCGGTATGGCAAATACCATGATCATACCATATGCCATAAAAGAATATCCTTTTGCAATCAGATCGATGATACCTACCCTGGCAAGCAAGATTGCAGCACCTAATGCCAGGAATGATATTAATGCCCTTCTTTTACCATCAAGTCCGGGCTTGTGATTTTCAATCAGGTCGTTTTGAAGCCGTCCGATGAAAGCGTGAATAGCACCTGTGGCCGTTTCAACAAGTGTCCATCCCACTACCACCCCAAAAATGATGATAAAAACCCTGTTGAATGGCTTCAGCATTACCAGCCAGGGCACCGGCGCATTAAGCAATGCAGGATCAGGATAATAAGCCAGGATGGCCAAATACGTTAAAAACCATGGAATAGTCATCAATAAGCCTGAAAAGATCCCGGCAACAATGCTTTCTTTACGCGACTTAAGGGTTCTCAGTGTAAAAAATGTGGCCGGATAAACCGCAAGATTATAACCAACATAGATCACGCCTGTCCAGATGAGCAGAAACAGGGTTGGTGGCGGATCAACAAAAGACGTATCTCCTTCCTGAAACACAGTTAACACCTCGTTTTTTCGAGACAGGTATACACCAACACCAAACAGTGTGTACGCTGCAAAAAGTGCAATTGTACCGATGGTTTTCATACGGGCAATAAAATTTTCGCCCATGTAATTTAACAGCCCGACCAGCACAATAATGAGCATAATACCGATCCAGACGTTTAATCCAAGCGTATTTTTCAGAATTTCGCCGGCAGCGGACGCCATGACAGCAATGATAAGAATGGCAAGGGGGATGTAAATTAATTCGTAAGCAATCCATCCCCTCCCTATCATTTTCTTTAATAATGATTTATAATCATAAACCTTCCACTGCCGACAGGCTTCAAAGGATATGACGGACATGATGGTAAACCCCAGGAATATGCTTAACCCGCTGATCCAGCCCAGGGCGCCAAATTTGCCTCCATATTCTACGATTTCACGGCCGGTAGCAAACCCTCCGCCTATCAGAACCGATTGCAGTATGATGCCCGGGAGCACAATTCTTTTCAGTAACGAAATTCTTTGCGACAATTATTGAGGATTAATAAGGCAATATATACGTATCTGTTACAAATATGAAATACGAACAAGCCACGAATTGATGTGGTGAACCTGGCTGAAAATTTGTATTGTCGTACAACTAATTCTTGCTCCGCTGGTTGCAGGGATTATGAGACGGACGCTACTCTGCAGGAACCAGCCACGCTTTTCTGAGCATCATTTGCCTTTCTGTCGCGTTTTCATTTACCTATCACTTCATCTGGTCGTAGGGTCGCCCTACGACCTATCCTCATTATGTGAGAATTGTCAGAGGATATACAACAAATCAATCTTACCTTTTCCCTCCCCATAATAATCTATTGCACTACTCCACAACCAATGTTCAGGTAAATCTACAAATCCTGCTTTAACAGGGTTGTCATGTATATAGTCCAACCGTTGATCCATCATTTCATTGGATCTTAATTCTATTGGATGATTGTGTTGTTGCCACAACTGGAAATCATAGTTTCTTTTATTTTTCTTTCCTGTCTCTTTGAATATAGCTAACATCCGGTTCACCCGGCTATCAGCAAGGTTTTTTTCAAGCATTTTCCTGATAGCCCGGGAAGTATAGCTTTTTAAATCTCTGATAATACCAGGCAAAGGCTTCTCGCCATTACTGCTGATTATCATATGAATATGATTCCTCATAATGCACCAGGCATATACTTCTAATCCCTTTTTAGTTTGACAATAATTTATACTTTCTACAAAAATTTCCCTGTATTCATCATGGGCAAATAATTCAATCCACCCTACAACCAGTTGCTGGGCAATATATACGCATCTGTTACAAATATGAAATACGATATTTTCTTCCCATTTCGCTACACAATTGTGTATGCCCCTGTATCCAGGCAATTGAAAGTAGGGCAATAATAATATTTTTGCGCATATCAGATTTTATTTACAAAAGTAAACGGGATATAATTTATTTATTTCCACTTTTTTGATGAATGGCATCGGGCACTTCGCAGTCTTCTTCCTGGCTGGTGTCAACAATGTGAAATATCTTCCATACATCGTGCATGTTTACAAGCAGAAATGCGTCCACGCCGCAGTGATGAAATGTACCATCCAGGTAAAAAGCATACGCTGTCCATACACTTGCCAGGCCTTCGTCAATATTCACGGTATAGTTCCAGATTTGTTCATCATGCTTTTGTTCGAGTCCGCTCCCGATATAATTTAACCAGTCCTGAACAGATTTGGCTGGAGTTACGGTGGTTTCACCATTATGCATTGTAATTCTCTGCATTTGTGCATTTTTTGTAAATAAGGCGCTTACCCTTGTAGAGTCGCCGGACCGGTATCCGTCAAACAATTCCATAATGACGGCCATTACCGCTTTCTGGTTGCTGTCCAATGCCGGATCAGAAGCCGGATTATTCTGGCCCCATACCACCGCTGGTAAACTTAAGGTGAGGATAATTAGCATGGTGACTTTTCTCATAGCAATTCATCTGTTTGATTTTATATTATACAATTTCAGTTAGTATTGTCATATCTGCAACGAAAAATAAATAAAAGGAACATGAAAGGGAAAAATGATACTAAAATATGAGACCTGAGACGTTAATGATGTCGGATGGTTCAATACGTTTGTGACTGTTAGTTCAGAAAACGGGAAGGCAACCGAAATGAATATTAACAGAACGGGTAATTTTAATAATTTGAAACCAGATTACTGTCTGCTTCAGCAGACGGATTGCGTCCAGACGTAAGTTATAAAAAATTTTAAGTTCTATTTTTCCGGGTCATTAATTTGTGCCACAAAAATAAAGTCACTGCCTGGTTCGTCCGTTCCAAAACTTCCGGCACGTGGCTCAGGATTTAACTTTTCCAGCCAGTTATAAAGTTCCGGGAGGGTGATCACATCATCCCGTCCCCCATAACTTCTCAAACCAGCCAGCAATTTGCTTGCAAAAGGCGAGTACATACCCGGACGGCCATCAGGTACATAGGCTTTCCCTCCTGATGTGATATATTTTCTTGTTTTAAATCTCATTTTACGTTTGATAAATTCTGAAGTAGTTATTTCGTCATAAAGATCATCTGCACCTCTTGATCCTGACCGGGCTATGATTGGATCGAATGTTCCTCCAAAACAAACATCCATCATCAACAGCGTGTGCCTGGTCGGTATGTTGTCAATAGCATTTCGTAACACAGAATGCGAGATATATGAAGATTTGGCTTCATCCTTACGCTTTGAATTTGAACACACAATATATCCTTGCCCGAGAAACTCATCATACAGACCGTGACCGGCAAAAAAAATGAATAACTGATCATACTCCATATAACTCTTTTGTGCATATTCCCTGATCTTTATTAAGATCTGGTCCTGGGTAGGGTTCTCCAGGATCTCTACGTCGAAATTATAGTTGTCCCGTAGTTCCTGGCCAATAGTTTTGGCATCGTTTACCGGGTTAACCAGATCATTCCATTCTGCATATACATCTGTAGCAAATAGCAGTGCGAAATCCCTGCGTTCAAGTTCTGTCACTATCCCAACCGTTGAAGCAATGATTTTTCTTTCTGAAACAGCTACATTTCCATCCTCATCCTCAACGGATAACCTTAATATATTACCCCCTTCATTAAGCGTAATATTGTGTTCTATATAAAGTTTATAGCCGGGATATACTTTTCTAAACCCACGTACATCGGTGGAAAGGGGTAATCCATTCAAGGTCATATCAACATTCCTGATCTCCTTTCCGGACTTTATCCCGACTTTTATCCGGATGTCCCTGAAATCAATTTCATTGCTCTCCTCCGATGGGTATAACCAAACAATCTGCAAGGGATCTCCTGACAGGTCCAGGAAGAATTCATCTGTATTTACTTCTGTTTCCTGACCGTATAGCGCAGAACACGCCAACAGTAATACGAATCCCGAAAATATGGATAAATGTTTCATTTGAGTATCATTTTTTCACTAATAGCCAGTCTTTCTTCTTTTGATGTTACTTCCAGTTGATAAATGTAAACGCCCGGGGAAACACGATTTCCAGCATGGTCCGTTTTATTCCATTCAATAGCATAGGTGCCATGGGATAGTTTTTCATTTATAAGGACATTGACCTCCACGCCATCCAGCGAGTAAACAGTCAATTTCACCTGGTACGATTGATCATTATCTATAATCGTAAACGGTATGGTGGTTTTATCATTGAATGGATTAGGGAAGTTTTTGCCGAGTAACACATTTTGCTTATCCATTTCATCTGATAAGTAAGAGTCATCCCCATATATTAGTTTAAAGCCCTTTACTACAGATGATTCAAATCGATACGCCGTTTCCTCCAGCATATCTATTAAAATGTTATTCACTTTATCATACAGCATAAGCCTCATGCCATTATTAATTTGCGGTTCATTCCACGAGAGGTTCGTCCGGGTGTTATCTACATTGGTGCCAACATGGAAATTCCAAGTGTACTGGTCAGAAACAGGCACAATATCCATCGCAAAGTTGGGCGCATAGTACTCTTCATGCTCAAATGTGATGTCGATGTATTTATTATACCTCGGGACGCGGATCTTATCAAACCGGTCTTTGGCAACAGAAGCATCATACTTCATACCCAGCCCACTGATCAGATTGCGGAACTGTCCGGATTCAACCGTAAAATTCAGCATCCATTCTCCTTCTTCATTGTGTTCTTTTGTTATGGACGTGGGCTCGTCCACCAGAGGTATCTGGAGTGTGGCAGCATCGCCGGCAAATACGTAGGCGCCTCCGTACGCGTTGAGGATATTGGCATCCACCAGGCTGGTTCCTCCTTCATAAACTCTGAGACCTCCAATTCCGGAAGCATTGTTAAAGGTTAAGACATTGGGCCAGGATACATCGAATGCATACGGATTCCCGATCTGGCTCCATCCTTTCTGCAAAACGATGGTAGAAAGGTTGTCCTTTGTTGCTGCGGCGGCTTTACCTGGTCCCATTGGGATATTGGCCGGTTGCACGGAGTTAAGCCAGTAGCCTTTTCCACGCTCAACTACACTCAATCCCTGCCTGTATTCAATAAATTTCACCTCATCATTCTTGTAATGCACGATCCGCCATTTGGACTTATCGTACGTGCCCAATTTAGATTCAAACAATGTTGATATAGTATTATCATTTAGAATAAACGGTATGGAGAACATTCTCCAGTTTTCCGGTTGACATCCACTGGTTAGGTT
>JACZXH010000075.1 GCA_022571715.1 Bacteroidota bacterium
TGATAGCTGCCAGCGATACCGTGGCCATAATCATTACGTTGAAGAACACACCAAGGTATAAAGCCCGGAATCCACGTAAAAATGCTGCTTCTTTGCCGCTGTAGCGGAGTTCGTAAAATTCCAGATCGGTGAGCACTTTTGACCTGCGCCATAATTTTGCATATACAAACACAGTAAGCATGCCCGTAAGCAAAAAGGCCCACCAGACCCAGTTGCCGCTTATACCGTTCTGGCGTACAATATCCGCCACCAAGTTGGGAGTGTCAGAAGAAAAAGTGGTAGCCACCATCGAAACGCCCAGCAGCCACCAGGGCATATTCTGGCCTGACAGAAAGAAATCTTTAAAACTTTTGCCTGCTCTTCTGGAAGTTAGAATACCTATTAACAATGATATCGCAAAAAATCCAAATACAAATGCCAGGTCAATATTCTGAAGGATCATTGATTGTAATATTATGGTTGGTTAAAATTCAGATACGATTAACTTTGATGGTTGCAATATATAGAATGATTATTTATCAATGAAACCGGTTTTAGTGATACTTGCTGCCGGTATAGGCAGCCGTTACGGAGGTTTGAAACAAATGGTCCCGGTCGGGCCATTGGATGAAACCATTATCGATTATTCGGTATTTGATGCGATCAAGGCTGGTTTTGGCAAATTAGTCTTTGTAGTAAGAGATGAAATGTACGAAAGTTTTATTGCATTTATTGGCAACAAATACAGCCACAAAATCGAAATTGAATTTGCTGTTCAGGAAGAGTCCTCAGTCATAAATCCCAACAGAGGAAAACCCTGGGGTACCGGCCATGCGGTACTTTCAGTATCCGAACTGATAGATAGACCATTTGCCGTGATCAATGCAGACGACTTCTATGGCAGGGAGGCATTTGAGCAGGCCGAATTGTTTTTGACTAGTAAAAAACAGGAAATGGGTGCATATGCATTGGTTGGGTATCAGTTGGGAATGACACTTTCTGATCATGGATCCGTATCCCGGGGGCATTGTGAAGTCAATGAAAATGGTTATTTAACAGGGATTATTGAAATCGGAGAAATATGGGAAGAAGGAAAGCTGATAATTTACAAAAACGGCCAAAATAGCAAAATGGAACTTGTGCCGAACAGTCTTGTCTCTATGAATTTCTGGTGCTTTATGCCGGATGTGATTTCACATTTCAGGTCAGAATTCAGGTATTTTCTGGAGGAGCATGCCAACAGCGCTTCAGAAGAATTTCTGATTCCATACATGATCAACAAGTTGGTAACTGCCGGACAGATAACTGTAAAAATACTGGAAGCACCGGGACAGTGGTTCGGAATCACCTACAAGGAAGATAAACCCGATGTTGAAAATGCACTTAGAGAACTTGTTGAATCCAACATCTATCCTTCTCCCTTATGGAAATGAAGAAGCCAACAGAAATAGCAAAAAAGTTTGGATACGAAGGTCGTATCCAAACCATAGGAGATGGACATATCAATAACACCTACCTGGTAATTCCCCTGGAAGGGCATAAGCTGATACTTCAAAAAATAAACAGGCAGGTTTTCCGCAAGCCGGAAGAGTTAATGGCAAACCTGGTTAAAATTCTAGATCATCTTGCTCGAAACAAGTATCCTTATAAGCCCCTCAGGATTATACACACCACATCCGGGGACCCTTATTGGTCAGACCCGTCTGGTTTCTGGAGGGCATTTGAATACATTGACGATTGCAGTACACTCACGCATACCAATAACACACGCATAGCTTGGATGACAGCCGAAGCCTACTCGGTTTTCATTAATACACTTGCAGGCTTGTCTCCCTCTGTCATCCGGAAAACCATACCTGATTTTAATAATCCGGGAAAGAGGTTTGAAGAATTTATTGACTCGGTGAATGAGGCTGTAACTGACCGCGCGGATTATGCCGGGAGTTTGATCGAACAAGCCATGGATTTTAGTGACATAACGCGTCAGTATGCGGAAATTACAGCAGACTTACCCCTGCGTGTTACCCATAATGATACAAAACTGAGTAATATCCTGTTTGGGAAAAAGTTGGACAGGGTGGTTGCTATTGTTGATTTTGATACCATTATGCCCGGGTATGTGATGAATGATTTTGGTGATCTGGCAAGGTCGATATGCAATACGGGGCGTGAAGATGAAGCGGACATTTCAAAGGTTTCGTTCAGTACTAGCTTGTTTAAAGCCATTTCGGAAGGATATGTAAGCACACTTAAGGACACCTTGACGCCCAAAGAAAATGAAAACCTGCTTTTTGGTGTCAGAATAATGATTTACATCCAATTTATCCGGTTTCTAAGCGACTATCTTATTGGAGATAGATACTACCGGATCGCCTATCCGGAACAGAACCTGAACCGGGCCAACGTGCATCTGAAACTGTTGCTGGATTTCCAGGAAAAAGAAGAGATGCTGATGGAAATTATTAGTGAGGTTTAAAATCACTGAATGCAAAATGCTATACCGGCGTATTAACTGTCAGGTAACTCCAGATATAGCATATATTGCATGGAACTTATGAACATAATGCAAGTAAAGCTTTTATTCCTCCGCACCAAGATTTCCAGCTGTTCCGGGATTAAAAACAATCCAAATTCGTGAAAAGTGTGCTTATCCCGTCAATTCAAAGGGGATATGATTAATTTTAATGGTGTTTATTGCGAGTTAGCATTTATTGTCCACATCACCGGAGCGAAACTAATTTCTCAAGTAAACATCAAAATTAGTGGCTAAATTAGAAGAAAAATGAAAAATAAGCTTTATATAAAAAATATGGTTTGTTCGCGTTGTATAACTGCCGTAGAAGATATATTTGGAGAACTAGACATTGAGGTCTCGGCTATTCAATTAGGAGAAGTATCTACATTATTTGAAATTAACGAACAACAAAAAATTCGATTAGAAAAGGAGCTTGTAAAAAGAGGATTTGAATTATTGGAAGGTAATAAATCAAAACTCATTGGTCAAATTAAATCAATGGTAGTTAATCAAATTCATCATAAATCAGAAAAATTCAAATTCAACTTCTCTACATTATTATCTGAAAAGCTTAATCACGAATACACCTCATTAAGTAAATTATTTTCATCTGTAGAAGGAATTACAATCGAACGGTTTATCCTGAAACAAAAAATTGAAAAGGTTAAAGAATTGCTCTTTTATAACCAACTAACTTTATCTGAGATTGCCTTTCGAATGAATTACAGTAGTACTGCTCACCTTTCTAATCAATTTAAGAAAGAGATAGGAATGACCCCTTCTGAATTTAAGAAAATAAGAGAACCAAGCCATCTATCCTTAGATTCTCTTTAAGGAAAAACAACTAATACCTTTGCTAAACTGAGCGAAATCGAATTCGCGAATTTTCTCAACAGTTGCGAGCTTAAAACCACAGTTAAATTAAATGATTTTCGAAAAAATTATGTGTTTCAGTATAAACTAAGTTAAATCTGCAAGAAACAAAATCATGCAAAAGATTGTCAGAATTATGTAATTGATAGTCTGGCACCGCTATATACTTTTGTATGAACAATTAAGTTAATGAATTGGCTATTTAACCAGGGTTGAATAATCGATAGGCTAATAATAACAACATTTTAATAGTATAAAATGATTTATTATTTAAAGGAAATGTTATGAATCACACATATAAAGTAACCGGAATGACCTGCATTGGATGTAAAACCAGTGTTGAATCTGCTCTGGGTAATCTTAATGAGATTACAAAAGTAACAGCCGATTTGAAGAATGAAGAAGCTGTTATAGAAATGACTTCACATATTTCTGTTGAAAAATTACAAGAGACCTTGTTAAAAGCGGGATTGCATTACACTATTAAATTACCAGGGCACGAAAGTTTGCATACACATGAGCATCATTTGCATGAGCATGTAAAAGACGGGAATGGCACTTTTTATTGTCATATGCTTTGCGAAGGTGAAAAAACCTACGACAAAACAGGAAATTGTCCCGTTTGTGGAATGGAATTGGTAGAGCAGCCAAAACAAGCACAAGCAACAAAATATACATGTCCGATGCATCCTGAAATAATAAAAGATGCTTCGGGTTCTTGTCCTATTTGTGGAATGGATTTAGTACTAATGGAACCATCGGAAAGTGAGGAGGATAAAACGTATAATGAATTGCTCAAAAAAATGAAAATTGCTGTTTCATTTACAGTGCCGATTTTCATTATAGCTATGGCAGATTTAATCCCAGGTAATCCGTTAGGTAATGTTTTCTCACAAGTAACCTGGAACTGGGTACAACTCATTTTGTCACTTCCAGTAGTGTTTTATGCTACTTGGATGTTCTTTGAGCGTGCCTACAAGTCCATTATTACCTGGAATTTAAATATGTTTACCTTAATTGGAATTGGTGCCGGTGTCGCCTTTTTATTCAGCATTGTTGCCTTACTTTTTCCAGATGTATTTCCAAACCAATTTAGAACCGAAAGCGGAGCTGTATTCGTTTATTTTGAAGCCGTAACCGTAATTTTGACTTTGGTTTTATTAGGACAATTAATAGAAGCCAAAGCACATAGCCAAACCAGTGGAGCAATAAAAGAACTATTAAAATTAGCACCAACCGAAGCAACATTGGTAACACCAGAAGGAGATAAAGTTATCCCTATTCACGATATCAAAAAAGGTGATTTGATACGTGTAAAACCTGGCAATAAAATACCTGTTGACGGCAAAATAACCGAAGGTCAAAGTAATATTGATGAGTCGATGATTACTGGAGAACCAATTCCTGTAGATAAAATTATAGGTGATAACGTAAGATCTGGTACTATAAACGGAACAAAATCCTTTGTAATGCAAGCCGAAAAAATAGGTTCGGAAACCTTGCTCTCACAAATTATTCAAATGGTAAATAATGCAAGTAGATCTAGAGCACCCATTCAAAAGTTAGCCGATAAAATCTCAAAATATTTTGTTCCAATTGTAATTTTAGTTTCCTTAATTACCTTTATTGTGTGGTATACTTTTGGTCCAGATCCTGCCATGGTTTTCGCTTTTGTAAATGCAATTGCAGTACTAATTATCGCTTGTCCTTGTGCATTAGGCTTGGCTACACCAATGTCTGTAATGGTTGGTGTTGGTATAGGAGCACAAAGCGGTGTGTTGATTAAAAATGCCGAAGCATTAGAAAATTTGAATAAAGTAGATGTTTTAATAACCGACAAAACAGGAACCATAACCGAAGGAAAACCATCGGTTGAAGAAGTGGTAGATGCTGATGGCAATTTTAACAAAAAATTATTTGAATATACTGCCTCCCTTAATCAATATAGTGAACATCCATTGGCAGAGGCCATTGTAAAATACGCTAAGCAAAAAGACATTACTATTCATAAAGTTGATGGTTTTGAAGCCATTTCAGGAAAAGGCGTAGTTGGAAGTGTTAATGATAAAAAAATTGCAGTTGGCAACAAAAAATTGATAGAACAAGTCAACTCAAATTTATCATCAGAAATAGAAAACAAAGTTATAGAAACACAAAACTCAGGTAAAACCGTTTCTTATATCTCGGTTGATGAAAATGTTGTTGGTTATGTTGTGATTACGGATGCAATCAAACAGACAAGTAAAGAAGCTATTGGCTTGCTTCAAAAACAAGGTATTGATGTAATAATGCTAACAGGCGACAATAAAAGAACTGCAAAAACTGTGGCCGATGAATTAAATCTATCAAGTTTTCAAGCAGAATGCTTACCGGAAGATAAATTAAACGTTATCAAAAAATTACAATCTGAAGGAAAAATAGTCGCGATGGCCGGAGACGGTATAAATGATGCGCCGGCATTGGCACAAGCAGATATTGGTATCGCAATGGGAACAGGAACGGATGTTGCGGTTGAAAGTAGCGAAGTAACTTTGGTAAAAGGCGATTTATTAGGTATCGTAAAGTCTATAAATTTAGGTAAAGTAGTAATGAAAAATATTAAGCAAAATTTGTTTTTTGCCTTTTTTTATAATGTACTTGGAGTACCTGTTGCTGCAGGATTATTGTTTCCTTTTTTTGGTATTTTATTATCGCCAATGATTGCAGCGGCAGCTATGAGTTTTAGTTCGGTTTCGGTGATATTTAATTCCTTAAGGTTGAAAAAAGTTTTATTGACTAAATAAGGACTAGCTTTAAAACAGAAACAATTTTATATTTTAAGAGCTGTTTCGTTTACAATTAATACATAATTTCTTGTGAAAGGTGATATTTATAATTTTGAAAAGAAAAATGATACCACACCGCTCTCAAAAATTAAGTTCAGCTAAAACTGGCAATTTTAATTGGAATGAACAATAGGTTAAACAAACAATTAGAGAAATGGCAGATAAAAACAACATTGAAGTAGAGGAGAGATAAAACTCAGTAGGCATATGTTATACCCGTGTGGTAAACGAAACTTCGTTTGCACTTATAGTTGGCGTTAATAAAAAAAAGATATCATGGCATTTAAATAATTTGAAAAGGAAATGAAAATGATGAGAAAAATTAAAGTATTATAAAAGTCACAACTTTGTTATTAATTCTTATTGTAATCAGTATTTATCACCTTTTGGGTTAAATTTGTAAACTTTTAAACCACTAGCTCTATGGAGGTATCATGTGTTAAGTTTAGTGTGCAAGATCAACCGGAATTCTTCAACGAATTGAAAATAAGGGTAAACAGGTATTTCAAAAAGAATAAGATTTCGAAGCATGCCAATTTCAATATGAAATTTAAAACGGCTTTTATGCTTTGTTTATACTTTTTGCCCTTGATTTTGATGATTACAGGAGTTGTATCTTCACTTTGGCCGGTTATGTTGATGTGGGTGCTGATGGGTTTTGGGATGTCAGGAATAGGGCTGGCTATAATGCATGATGCAAATCATGGGTCATATTCTAAAAATCAAAAAGTAAATAGCGCTTTCGGTTTCTTACTTAATTTTATAGGAGGATATCATATAAACTGGAAGATTCAACACAATGTACTGCATCATTCGTCAACGAATGTAGAAGGATTTGATGAAGATATTAATAATGGACTTATGCGATTTTCTCCGAACCAGGAGAGAAAAGGATTTTTTAAATTTCAGGTATATTACGCACCCTTTTTGTATGGATTAATGGCTGTATACTGGTTAATAAGTAAGGATTTTGAATCAGTGATAAGATATGGTAAAAGTAACTTATTGGCAAGGCAGGGCCTGACCTTAAAAAAAGCTTTAGTGCAGTTAATAATTAATAAAACATGTTATGTGGCATTAACACTTGCCCTACCAATGATTATTATTGACTTACCCTGGTGGCAAATATTATTGGGATTTTTAGTGATGCTATTTATCTGTGGCTTGGTGTTGGCATTAATATTTCAGCCGGCACATGTTGTTGAAGAAACAGATTTTTATGTTGTTGATGAAGAGAGTAGCATAGAAAATAATTGGGCAATTCACCAGATGAGAACAACAGCTAATTTTGCCAATGGAAGTGTGATCTTTTCCTGGCTTATTGGAGGTCTGAATTACCAGATTGAACATCACTTGTTTCCATATATTTGTCATGTTCACTATAGTAAGATTGCCAATATTGTAAAGAAAACAGCCGAAGAATTTAGCGTGCCATATCACTATCACAAAACGTACATTGCAGCACTCAAAAGTCATTTTTCCTTTCTCAATCAGTTGGGAACAGGAAAATACGACAGAAAGTTGGCGAACTTATAATGCGCTATAAATCTGGAACTAAAATTTTGTGTCTGTTTGATAATAAAGAAATTAATTAATTCAACTTTAGCTACAAGTTTGTAAACTATATCAGAAACTGTGTTCATATTCAACTGGGTAATGGATGAGTTAATTTCATTGGATATCATTTGATTAGAGCTTATTGTTGCTTTTGTAATCATTCTTTTTCAATCCATAACCCCCATTTTCTCCAACCTGACAAATACGTTAAAAGAGGAATAAAACACACCATGTTTTGATAAGTATTACATCTTAACAAAAAGCAACCTCAAAAATCGTACACTATGGATATTAAGAAACTGATCCTAAATGATATACATATTTCTTTGGGCGCTAAAATGGTACCGTTTGCCGGATACAACATGCCAGTGAGATATTCTTCGGATATAGTAGAGCATATGGCCGTACGAAATGAGGTTGGAGTGTTTGACGTATCACATATGGGTGAATTTTTTTTGAAAGGAGAAAATGTACTGGAGCTTATTCAAAAAGTCACCAGCAATGATGCTTCTGTATTGTCCAATGGCCAGGCACAATACTCCTGTCTGCCTAATGATCATGGAGGTATCGTTGATGATCTTATCGTCTATAAATTCAGCGATGAAGAATATATGCTGGTTGTGAATGCCTCCAACATTGAGAAAGACTGGAACTGGATATCAGGTCATAATGTCTTGGGAGTCATGATGGAGAATGAATCGGATAATTATTGCCTGTTTGCTGTTCAAGGACCAAAAGCAACCGGAGTGCTTCAAAAATTAACTGACACAGATCTTTCTGAGATTAAATTCTACCATTTTACCATCGGTAATTTTGCAGGGCATAAGGGAGTCATTTTGTCGAATACAGGATATACAGGCTCTGGTGGTTTTGAAATATATGTAAAGAATGAGATAGCCAGAGATGTATGGAATAAAATTTTTAAAGCCGGTGAAGATGCAAATATTCGACCGGTTGGTTTAGGGGCCAGGGATACATTGCGACTTGAAAAAGGATATTGCCTGTATGGAAATGATATCGATGATGAAACATCGCCTCTCGAAGCAGGGCTTGGGTGGATTACGAAGTTTACCAAGACATTTGTAAACGCTGAAAACTTGCTGCGCCAAAAAGAAGCAGGCGTTTCAAAAAAGCTTATTGGGTTTAAAATGGAAGAGAAAGGCATTCCACGGCATGGGTATGAACTAATGAATGAAAATGAAGAGTTAATAGGGAATGTTACAAGTGGAACGATTTCACCTATTCTTAAGAAAGGTATTGGACTGGGCTATGTAAAAAAGGAATACACAGCCCCTGGTAGTGAAATATGGGTGGCAATCAGAAAAAAAGTACTGAAAGCGAAAGTCGTAAAACTGCCTTTTGTATAGCCCATTTAACAACTTTAATATTTAAGCTATTTGCCTATTTGAACAGGCTAGTGTGATCATTCCGCTAAATTGATTTTATATAGGGAATATGACTTTTATATTTAACTACCGTGACCCTTGTTACGATCATATGTTTTTTTTGAAACCACAGAAATATGCTTATTAGTGTCTGTCTCTAAACTTGCATTAATGAAAAATTACCTCTCCCAGGTAGGATTTCCAAAAATCCCCTCCTGGGAGAGGTAGGGGCGGGTTTATTACTGAATTCATTCAATTTTCTATGAATAATCGACTTTATGGACAGAGTCTATTTAAAAGAAAATCTTATTAATTTCTGGAAATATCAGATAATTTAGGATTATCAATCCTGAAAAATGGATAATATTGAAATATAAATCCTAAGATATCCGATAAATATTTGGCAAAGTGTTTATCACTAACTTATCATCATAATTTAATTGCTAATGTGCAAAATCTAATCACCATGAAAATAACAGATCATAAGGATATAAACCGAAGAACCTTCATCAAAAACAGTGCGTTGGCAGGAGCCGGCCTGACTATGATATCATCCCCGGCGATTTTGTTTGGAAAAGATGACCGCATAGTAAAGATTGGCCTGATAGGGTTAGGATTACGCGGTCGAAGTCATCTTCATTTGCTGCTTCGCAGGAGCGATGTGGAAATTGCTTCCATTTGCGATATTGATCCTGGCGCCATAGAAGCATCTCAGAAAATGATCCGTGATGCAGGGAGAAAGGAAGTGGCTGCATATTCGTCTGGCGACAAGGATTTTATTAATATGCTTGCTAATGAGGTGATGGACGGTGTTGTTATTGCAACTCCCTGGCGGTGGCACACGCCGATGGCAGTTCAAGTTATGAAATCGGGCAGGTATGCAGGCGTTGAGGTGTCAGCTGCCAATAGCCTTCAGGAGTGCTGGGACCTTGTAAACACTTCGGAAGAAACAGGTATGCCCTGCATGATCCTTGAAAATGTTTGTTACAGACGTGATATAATGGCTATAATGAATATGGTGAGACAAGGATTGTTTGGTGAATTAGTACATATGGAATGCGGATACCAACATGACCTTCGTGAAGTGAAATTTAACGACGGGAAACAACCATATGGCGGTGGCGTTGAGTTCGGTGCCAAAGGTTTCTCGGAAGCACGATGGCGAACAGAACACTCTGTAAAGCGCAATGGCGATCTCTACCCTACTCACGGCGTTGGCCCGGTAGCTAAAATGCTGGGTATCGAACGTGGTAACCGGTTTGAATATCTCACATCCACTGCTACAAAATCGCGGGGATTGCATGAATACATTGTAAAAAACGGAGGCGAAGATCATCCGAATGCAAAAGTACGTTTTAAACTGGGTGATATCATTACAACCATTATCAAGACGGCCAATGGCGAAACGGTGATGGTACAACATGATACCAACCTACCAAGGCCGTATTCACTGGGATTCAGAGTGCAGGGTACGCACGGATTGTGGATGGATATAAACAACTCATTGTATATCGAAGGTGTGAGTGAGAAAAAGCACAGTTGGGAGTCTGATAGTGATTATATGAAGAAATACGACCATCCATTATGGAAAAAATTTGAAAGCGAAGCAGTAGGAGCGGGCCATGGGGGAATGGATTTCTTCGTGATAAATGCTTTTGTTGAATCCATCAAAATGCATGTACCGACACCGTTAGATGCATATGATGCAGCTTCGTGGAGTGCTATAAGTCCGCTCTCCGAACAGTCCATTGCTATGGGCAGCGTACCAGTAAAATTTCCTGATTTTACACGTGGAAAATGGATGGTTAGGAAGGAGTTTTTTGCATTGGGTGACAATTATTAATCCGGTTTAGATGCTAATACTGCTTAAAAGCAAAAAGTTTCTCATTTTTTTTTTATATATTGAAAAAGTAATTTTTAATGTTGACTACACATGCAGTAATTTATAAACAGGTAATTATTTTTTAACCTTTTATCGCAGAGTTTATATTATCATGTCTTCTACCTATCAGGACCATCAGGACAAAAAGTGGAAAACGCATTTTGACGCATTAATCCGTTTTCAAAAAGAAACAGGGGAAAATTACCCGAAACCAAATACCGGGTGGAACTCGCTTTACAACTGGGCTAAGAACCAGCGGAGGCAGTATCGGAGTGGAGTCTTAAAACCATCGAGAAGTGATTTTCTTAGTTCAATAGATTTCCCCTGGCGAACCAACAATATGACATTTGAGGAAAGGGTAAAACAATTATTGGTTTACAGGAAAAAGCACAGAACGTTACACGTAAGCCAGGTAGCCTTTAACACAGGATCGGAAGATCACAAATTGTCCCGATGGGTTAATGAAATGCGTAGGCTTTATAATGAAAACAGGCTTCCTCTGGACCGGATTCAGCGACTCAACAGGATAGGATTTATCTGGAATATGGAAGATGAACTATTTTCAAAAAATCTTGCCAAACTAAGACGTTTTTATAAGAAACAAGGTCATTTCGATATTCCTCAGACTGGTAAAACCAAAAAACTTGGTAGTTGGGTAGCACAAGTCAGAAGCCGTGGTCTTGTAAAAAGACATCATGTTCAGGCACTAAATGAAATCGGGTTTATATGGGAAGGAAAGTATAAACGACGCCATGAGGCACGCAAGATCATGCAGGAAGTGGACATGAAGAATTATCTGACAAAAAAGAAAAATAAAATAGTGAGTGAACCTACTGAATAACAGTAGTTTTTTGCACTACTTGTCTTATTTTTAAATTAGAGAGGGATTTATCCATATTGCCCTGACTACCATCCGGTAGGTTTTTATTAGATCTAATTGCGAAAAAAATCCTGGTAAGAAGTGATTGAGCGTAGTAATATTCGAGTTTAAGTATACTTCTAATGACAATTCTGTATTAAAACAGTACTCGGGTAATGAAATTAACGCTGAACAAGGAAAACCTGTTGTTTTTCAAGCCTTCCTTTTGACTTTTTGTCGTATTGATACAGCTTGTTATCTTCAAACATCCAGATTTCATCATCGTCATCATCATCATCACCCAGGACGAGTTCACCATGTGAACTGATGTACCATTCCGCATAAACGAATTCTTCCTCACCAAAAGCCTCTACGGTGATTTTTAATTTCCCACCATTGAGAAATTCCATCTGAATATCAATATTCTCTAACAAATCTACAACAAAGTGGGAAAGGGGACCTGATATTAAACTTCCAAGCCAGTAATCATCTTCAATTTCTTCTTTCATGTCTTTTTCGTTGAAATCAAAGACCATTTTCCATTTCCCTTCCAGATCGTGTTCTGTAACTTTTGTTTGAGCATTTACAGAAATAGTAAGGAAACAGATGAGTGCCAGGAATAACGTAGATTTTTTCATAGTCGATTTCTTTTAAGCAAGGAACACATTTATAAAGACTGTTTTGAATTGAAGATGTTACAAATTCCTAATAATAATATTGATTGGATTTAAAACGACGTTCATTTTAAATGACTAAATGCAAAATTATATGCTTAGATTGACCCGAATCAATAGCAATCCCCGGCTGTAAATAGTATATATTCAAGCTATTCATGAATTATTTTCATCCATACATTCATTTTCATAAATTGGTCAACTAGTTATTGCTTAAAGGTGAGCGCTGGTTGAAAGATTTTAATATCAGTCATTAATAGCAGTTTTTAACTGTTCCATTGCTTGTTGAATCATTGATAGAGGTGAGGCTATATTCATCCTTGCAAATCCTGATCCTTCACTGCCGTATTGCCGGCCCATGTTTATGCCGAGCATGGCTTTTTTAGTGAGGAGATACTTCAACTCTTTTTCATCCAACCTCAGTTTTCTGAAATCGAGCCAGATCTGGTATGTCCCTTCAGGTATAGTAAGTGTTATATCAGGCAATTCCTCTTTAATAAAAATTTCAATATAGTGTATGGTGTTTTCCAGGTAATTGATCATATCATCCAACCATTCACCTCCGGATAACCATGCGGCTTGCGCGGCTGCATTTGTAAATGCATTGCTTTTACCAAGACGGAATCGCATGATACGTGATTTTATGGTTTCACGCAAAGCGTTGTTCGGGGCATAAATGAAAGCATCAGCAATTCCAGGAATTCCAAATGTTTTGCCTGGGGAGCCTAGCATAATGGAAGCGTTTGTATAATCTTCTTCCAGCGACATAATGCTGTTGAATGTGTGACCGGAAAAAATGATATCGGCATGTATTTCATCGCTGAGCAGCAAAACGTTATTCACAATGCATATATCCGACACTTGCCTGAGTTCTTCCGTGGTCCAGACCCTGCCAACCGGATTATGCGGATTGCACAGGATCATGATCCTATTGGTTCCTGAAGAAGCTTTTTTTTCGAGATCTTCAAAATCAATTCGGTATTTACCATCGGTAATTTTAAGTGGATTATTGATCACCTGTCTATTCAGGTTTTTTATAATAGACTTAAACTCACTGTACACTGGTGGCTGAATGATCACTCCATCGCCTGCAACACTAAATTCGTCAATTATTGCAGCAAGCCCTGTTAGTACACTGGTTGTAAACAATAAACCGGATGTTTCCAGGGTCAGGTTATGTCGTATTTTAAACCATCCGGTTAGGCTCAACTTCAGATCAGGCGTTTTATACTGGTAGCCGTAAATTCCCTGATTGGCTATTTTTTTTAAGGCTTCACTTACTCCCGGAGGCGCTAAAAAGTCCGTTTCAGCAACCCAAAAGGGTGACACATCTGTATTGCTGAACATACTTTTCAGATAAAAGGGGTTAAATTTTACAAATCCTGAAAAATCAATTTTATTTTTTTTGTTAAAATCCACTATCATATTTGTATTTTTCGTTGTTTACAGAACTATCGGCTTTTTTCCTGAAAGATTTACTGATTTTCAGGGCACTATTTTACAAATTTATCTATAACTCTGGCATCTTTGCCAGGTCAGCTTCTGCAGCAACATAGCCAAATGCAGGCCAGTAAATACCCATACATTGTCGTCGTTATTTAAATTCTCAAGATTTGATGTGGTAATATCTGACAGTGCAAATACAACCAAAATCTAAAGTATCATTATCATTAATAGTAAAAACGGAATCAGCAACTTTTTCTTAAACATTGTTATAATGAAAATATTTTACATCTATCAGAAATCAAAATGAAGATAAATAACGAATCAAAACAATAAATAGGTTTTAATCTAAATATATAATAGCAATAAACCGATTATTACTAAAAAATGGATATTAATAAATCAATAGTCGCTTATTTAACATATCTGATGACATTTATCATGATATACATTATGGTTTTAAAGTGACAGGATTTTTACGATCTTACCGCTTCGAATTTCTGAGTATTCTGAGCTGATGATGGATATATAATGATTGTCCGGATAAAATTTCCAGGGGGTGCGTGCAAAGGATATTTACGAGAATTATGGATGGAATACCGCTGAACCTGATTATCTGGAATCGGCGAATTTATTCAAAGGTAATTTAGTCTAAAAGTTTACTGAAATGAAACAACATGGAATGAAAAGTATGGTTGTGGGCATTATTATCTGCCTTGTCTTTTTGGCAGCATCAGCAGCTTCGGTAATTGCACAACTGTCAACGGATGCACTGGTTCAGGACCTGCGTTGGCGCAATATAGGACCCGCAAATATGATGGGCCGTATAGCAGCAATAGACGCACTAGATACAGATTACCGGCATGTGCTGATCGCTACGGCATCGGGAGGGGTTTATAAATCCTTAAATGGGGGCATGTCATGGGAAATCATATTTGACAATTATGGCGTAGGTTCTATTGGATCCGTGGCCATATTCCAGGCAAATCCGGATATCATTTGGGTTGGTACCGGCGAAGCTGCAAACCGGAACAGCTCGGGTTGGGGTGACGGTATATATAAATCAACCGATGGAGGGATATCCTTCAATTATATGGGGCTTAGCGATACACATCATATTGCTGAAATTGCCTTGCACCCTACAAATCCGGATATTGCATACGTAGCAGCAGTGGGGCATTTATGGGGATATTCAGGTATTCGGGGACTTTTTAAAACAACCGATGGCGGGCAATCATGGGAAAAACTTACTACAGGATTGCCTGACGATAAAAAAACCGGTTGTACGGAAGTAGTTATTCATCCTGGTAATCCAGACATCTTGTTTACCGGTTTTTATCACCGGATCCGGCAGCCTGCAACCTTTTATAGCGGAGGTGGCAATGGAGGACTGTTCAAATCAGAAGATGGAGGAAAATCCTGGAGAAAGATCACCCGGGGATTGGCTCCAGGATCAAACGGAATGATAGATATTTCTATCCATCTCAAAAACCCGGATATAATGGTCATGGCCTACGAAGCGGAGGAAAGCCTGAACAATGACGGATATACCCTGACAAGAAAAGATCTTTCTACCGGACAGGTTGATGAAGAGGAAATAAACAGTCCGGGTTCGGGAGTGTACCGATCAGATGACGGAGGTGAAAGCTGGCAATTTATTCTCAAACATGCTGTCAGGCCCTTTTATCATGGCCAAATTGCCATCGACCCGGTTGATCCACAGAAAATATATGTTGTATCAAGGGATTTCAGGATATCACTTGATGGGGGTAAAACATTCAATGTTCGCAAGTGGCAGACCGACGGAGGAGACGACCATGACATTTGGATAGCCCCCTACGATAATAAGATCATATACCTTGCTACAGATCAGGGAGCAAAACTAACGATAGACGGAGGCCATTCATTTCTTTCTTTTAATAATATGGCAATAGGTCAGTATTACGCAATAGGAGTGGATATGAGAGATCCATACCGAGTAGTCGGAGGTCTGCAGGATAATGGAGAATGGATAATTACCTCGAACAGCCGTGACACTAAAGGAATACTTAAACGGCATGCCAGCGTGCTTGGCGGAGGTGATGGTTTTCATTGCCAGGTTGATCCGGAAGACTGGAGAACCGTCTATATCGTCAGCCATGTAGGGTTTGCAGCCCGCATCAATCCTGAAACAGGCGAACACGTATTTATAACCCCTACACCTGAAACTATTGTAAACTTCAATGATTATGCAGATCCCGATTTTGCCGAGGACCCGATTCAATACACAATTGATCCGGGGGAATACTGGTTTTTTGGAGGTAATCCGGAGCGGCCATTATTACCACCGCAATTCAGGTTTAACTGGAGCAGTCCGCTGGTACTTTCACCAATTAACCCAATGACGATCTACTTTGGAGGTAACTACCTGTTTAAATCTGAAAACAGAGGTGAAACCTGGAGGATCATCAGTTCGGATCTCACCTCCAATGATCCGAAACTGAGAAATACTTCAAATGGAGGGGGGCTTACTAACAGCAATACAGGTGGCGAAAATCATTTTACCATCGTTACCATATCCGAATCGCCGCTGGATGATAATATAGTGTGGGTGGGTACGGATGACGGTAATGTGCAGCTGACTCTCAACGGAGGTGTATCATGGACCAACTTAAAGTCAGCATTTCCCGGGATACCAGACAAAATATGGGTAAGCAGGATTGAATCCTCACACCATCTTAAAGGAACGGCTTATGTGACTTTTGACAATCATCGTTATGATGACATGAAACCGTATGTGTTTAAAACAGCCGATTTTGGCAAAACATGGAAGAACATATCGGGTAACCTGCCTGAATCATACAGTGTGTACGTAATCAGGGAAGATTTTATTAATCAGGATCTGCTTTTTACAGGAACTGAAGCTGCTGTGTATTACTCCATTGATGCTGGAAACAGCTGGGCAAGGTTAATGGAAAATATGCCGTCTGTTGCAGTCCATGACCTTGTAATTCATCCCCGTGATGCGGATCTGGTTGCCGGTACGCATGGGAGAAGCATCTGGATTTGTGATGACATAACCCCCTTACGCCAGATAAATGCTGAAATCATGGATAAAGAATTGCATGTTTTTGAAAGTAGAATAAGCACTAAATGGTTGAAATGGAATACGGGCCGGACCCAGCCGGCATTTGAATTCAGGGGAGAAAACCCGCCTTATGGTGCATTGATCAATTTCTTTTTAAAGGAGGAACCGGAAAATGATGTTACGATTACAGTGGAGGAATTTTTGGGCGAACGCAGACAAGAGTTCAACTATAAAGCCCACAAGGGTATTAACCGGGTTTCATGGGATTTTATGTTTCATACCACGGTTAGTGAACGCCTACTTGTTAAAGATCATCTGAATTATGTGGTGGACGAACTCGGATCCAGAGTTGAAAAAGCCGGCTTACCGAATAGCCTCAAAGCTATAAGAATTCAGCTTAAAAGAGCTGAAACGGATCGTCAGTTAAATGAGGTCAGAAGGCGGTTGATGAATACATATAGCATTTACACAAACGGTGAGTTGTTTTTCGGAAATAAAATCGGGCAGACAGAAGCAACGGCAGGTGAATACAAAGTTACGGTGACAGTTAAGGATATTTCAGAATCCATAAAAATTATTATACAGGATGACCCTTTGCTTAAAAAGTAAAAAGTGTGATTAACAGTATTATATTCAGGACGAAATGATCAAGTTAATGTGCTTCTATATTCAGATTAGGAACTACGATGTTTACAATAGTTCCTTCTCCAACTGTGCCATCGATATTCTTAATTCCATGTAGTTTTTCAATGGTTCTTCCACAATATATAAGCACAGTCCAGACCCGCTTCTTCTGTTATTCACCCTTTAGTGCAATATCCTGATTTGGAGCCAATCCCATTTTCTCAAATCAATTACTCCTTTTTTGGCCTTTGGCGGCTGCGAGAAAACCTCCGTAATCCACAAAAAACCAAGCAGGATTATTGACAGACTGGCGTTTATCAGATTTATTTTTTTCCTAAATAACATTTGTCAAGGCTATTTGCCTTTCATACCCGGTTGATAAATGACATAATTCAATTCATTTTTCTTTTTATCAACCATTTCTTTCACATCTTCCAGTAGCCGTTTTGCATCGTACACGATACCATCTTTTATAGTAAATTTAACTCC
>JACZXH010000122.1 GCA_022571715.1 Bacteroidota bacterium
AACGCATTGGTGGATCACGGAAACACCGTGGTTATCATTGAACACAATGTGGAAGTAATCAAATGTGCAGACTGGATCATAGACCTTGGTCCTGACGGAGGAGAAAATGGTGGAAACATCATGTATGAGGGAATTCCGGAAGGCATGATGGGCGAAAAAGAGAACATAACGGCTAAATATCTCAGGCCGAAGCTTCTGGTGAAGTAATAAAAAAATGTGTTTCTGGCCTGGAGGTTTAGTCACAACTTTCCGGGGAAATAATTAAAATTCGATTTAATTGTTTGTGATACCATCAATTGTACTTTAATTAGCATAAAATTTTATTAGATATGTCCTCTTTAGATTTATTGTCCGTTGTAAAACAAAGAAACCCTGGCGAAACAGAATTTTTGCAGGCGGTAGAAGAAGTGTATCATTCGGTTACGAAAGTTCTGGAAAGACACCCTAAGTACGCGAAGTTTGCGATATTGGAACAATTGGTTGAGCCAGAAAGAGTAATCTCGTTTAGGGTACCCTGGGTAAATGATCAGGGAGAAGTACATGTCAACAGGGGAATCCGCGTTCAGATGAACAGTGCTTTGGGTCCATTTAAAGGAGGGCTGCGATTTCATCCAAGTGTAAATTATTCCATATTAAAGTTTCTTGCCTTCGAACAGGTATTTAAAAATTCACTTACTGGACTGCCACTCGGGGGAGGAAAAGGTGGGTCAGATTTTGACCCAAAAGGTAAATCAGAAATGGAGGTGATGCGATTTTGTCAGAGTTTTATGCTCGAACTTGCCCGGCACATAGGCCACCGCGTAGATATACCCGCCGGCGATATTGGTGTTGGAGGTCGGGAGATTGGTTTTTTGTTCGGAACATTTAAAAAGATCACCAATGAGTTTTCCGGTGTCCTTACAGGCAAAGGTGTTGACTGGGGCGGAAGTTTGATCCGGGCCGAAGCAACGGGATACGGGTTGATATACTTTGCCTCATGCATGCTTGCTGAAAAGGGTAATTCTATGGCAGGTAAGAAATGCCTGATTTCAGGATCTGGCAATGTGGCGCAATACGCCATGGAAAAGATATTGCATGAAGGTGGTACTCCCATTACTACTTCAGATTCATCAGGATATATTTATGACCCTGAAGGTATTGACAAAGATAAACTCAAGTTTATTATGGATTTGAAAGCAAAACGAAGGGGTCGTATAAATGAATACGTTGAGACCTACCCTTCCGCCACTTTCACACCACGTGATCCGGACATTGATTACAACCCGCTTTGGGATCATAAAGCCGACTGTGCTTTCCCCTGTGCAACCCAGAATGAGATAAATGTCCGGGATGCGCAGAATATTGTAAACAATGGTATACATTTAGTTGCAGAGGGTGCCAACATGCCCTGCGAACCAGAAGCCGTTCAACTTTTTTTAGAAAATGGCACTCCATATGCACCCGGCAAGGCATCAAATGCAGGAGGTGTAGCGACTTCCGGGTTAGAAATGATCCAGAACTTCAGCGGAAGCAAATGGACAAGTGAAGAAGTGGATGTGAAGCTGAAATCTATTATGGAAAACATACATAAAACATGCATAGATGCATCAACGTCTTATGGGGACGCCGGCAACTATGTGCTGGGCGCAAATGTTGCCGGCTTTGTAAGGGTGGCCGAGTCGATGATAGCGCAGGGAGTAATATGATTTTGACTGAAGAAGATTGAATTTAAGACCAGAATTTAGTTGAATACCTGGGAGGAATATACTCCAAAGTGCATCGTTATGATAATGAGATAATTATACAGCTGATCATAGATTTCAAAGCGATTTTTAGAATTTAAAGTAGGTCCATTCTCAGTAAATATAATTGTAGGTACAAAATGAGAGCTTGTATAGCAGGGAAGAGTAGGCGGTGAGCTTGAACAGGACCCCGATAACCTGAAAAAGAACGTGGCACAGATCATTAAATATATTTTTATAAAATACCCTTTCTTCGCAATGCAATAACCTATTTTAGTTGTAATAAAATTTTTGATCCATGAAAAAAAAAATAGTAGCAGGAAACTGGAAGATGAACAAAAACCTTGATGAAGGTATAAAGCTGACATCTGAAATAGCCACCTTGATTAAGGATGCTCCTGTAAATGGGGTAGAAATAATCATCGTACCCCCGTTTACACATCTTACTGATTTAAATAAACTTCTTCAAGATAATGACCAGATTCGGCTGGGAGCCCAGAATTGCAATGAGAATAATTCAGGAGCTTATACAGGTGAAATTTCAGCCGCCATGCTTAAGTCTTCCGGCGTTGACTATGTGGTTATAGGCCACAGCGAACGACGCACATATTACAACGAATCGGACGAATTGTTAGCCACCAAGGTAAATCAGGCACTTATCAACGGGCTGACGCCTATTTATTGTTGTGGAGAACCACTTTCGGTCAGGGAATCGAACAGTCACGAAGATTATGTATTCACACAAATATCCAACGGCCTTTTCCACCTCAGCCAAGAATCATTTGGCAACGTAGTAATTGCATATGAACCCATTTGGGCTATCGGTACCGGCGTTACTGCCTCTGCAGCTCAGGCTCAGGAAATGCATAAGGCTATCCGAAACCACTTAGCATCAAAATTTGGTCATGATGCCGCAGGTAACAGTAGTATTTTATACGGCGGCAGTTGTAAACCATCGAATGCAAAGGAACTATTTGCGCTTGCCGATGTTGACGGTGGCCTGATAGGCGGCGCCTCGCTGAATCCGGAAGACTTTGTAGACATAATTCGGTCATTTTGATGAGTTTACCACCTTATGAAGTGTCAAATATGTACTTTTATCCATGTTGCTGGTGGTTTCAAACCAAAAACTGATTTTGAGTGGACTTTATTGCCCGGGTGTTAATGTAATTAAGGAAAAATCTTGATTTAACAGTCGAAAGACCTTCGTTGTTAAACGAAACAGGTGGAAATCCACCTTATTTTTAAAAGGATCAGCTATATCGTTAGTAAAAATTAACCGTTTAATAAAATAAAGTGTTGCCTCAGTAATTTGTTAATTAGAAATTATTTCGGAATTTCAGGTTTTATCAGGTTTATTTAGTGAGGAAATTACAGGTTATATTGTCCGCATTGCTGATCATGGCCCCTACAGTGGTCAGAGCCCAGCAATTTGAGCTTCCGGATAATATAGATGAATTCGGAATCAGGGTAAAAGAAAACCTTCTAAAGGCTTCATCTGCCGATGCATTGGATATTGGAGAAAGTTTTGAAAAACTTTGGGCTGGTTTCGGACCTGATCAAAAAATTAAAATAATCGATCATGCGAAAGCCATGGTTGAACACAATTATAAAATTAAACCATACTTTCTAAAATATTTTAAGATAATTGTTCTTGCAATAAATAACGAGCAACTGGACGGTCAGCAGTTTATTGAATTGTTGAACGTAAATGAAAAAGTGATCAAGTTGCATTCCGCAGCAGAACTGATAACTTATTTTGATGCGGTCATAAATTTTTTCGAAAATCATTCGTTATACTTTTCATCTTCGAACCGCCTGATCGCTGCAAATTACAGTTACACTTTCGAATACCCTAATCCTTTCGTTACAAATGATTTTTTGGTGGACTATACCGATGCTGAAGAAATCCAGGATGAGTTTTATGAAGATCAATATGAGGACGAAGCAGAATATGAAGATGAGGATAACTACACATACGATGATGAATATGACACGTACGAAGAAGATGATTACAGTGAAGATGAATATAAAGTGGACGAAGAAGAATACTTTCCGGATCCACCTCCTCCCCTTGAAGGACCCGTAATTACTTTTTATCAGACCGATCTTAAAATTATTTCTTTTAAAAAGGAGGCGGAAATAAAAACTACGTCAGGTTCATTTATCATTTTGAAAGGATTGTTTTCCGGAAGTAAAGGTACAATCAATTGGTCCTCCGGGGGGCTTGGTGATCGTGCTATCGTAACATTGGCTGAATATAATTTTGATGTAAGTCGTCCGGATTTCAGTGCAAAGACCGTTAAACTGGAATATCCGGGTAAGATCGAAGCCCCCATTGAGGGAGAGCTCAGCTATGAGGGCAGAAAAGGCAGGTCAGGGATCAGGTTTGTGTCCTATAAAGATAACATACGAATCCGGGCTACAGAAGGTCCAGGCACCTCATTAAAAGGAGGATTTAATTTGGTGGGCGATAAGATCAATACTGCATCGCAAATGTTTGGAATTTCGGTATTGAGTGTTGAAGATCAAGGGGTTTTAAGATTTAAGGCAACATCACGTTTTTTTACAATACAGGATTCGCTTATCGAATCGTCCAGCAGCGCAGTTACCATTTATCATAAAATGGATTCCATTTTTCATCCATCTGCAATCATCAGGTATAATCCATATACCCAAGAACTTATAGTACGCAGCGCTGATGGCAGTTATAAATATACCCCCTTCTACTCAAGTTTTGCCAACATGGACATAACGGCGGATATTATTAAATGGAACCTGAATTCCGACAGCCTCGAAATATCCATTATCAGCGGACGTTCTGAGGTGCCTGTAATATTTCAGTCCGAAGAATATTATAATTCCGAAATACTGCATGCTTTGTCCAAGAATTACAGGTTTAATCCGTTGTTGATTGCCGTAGATTTTGTAAGAAAACACAAAGGCCAGGAAGTGTTGCCTGATGAGATTGCAAAACAGTACGACCTCGATCCGAAAATGGTAGAAAATGCGATGAAAGAACTTGCTCAGTGGGGTTATATTAATTATGATCGCAATACCTACACATTTACGCTAAAGAAAAAAACCAGACACATTTATATGGCAAAAAGAGGAAAAGTGGATTACGATAACTTACTGATTCTTTCTAACGTATCATCCGGGCCTAACGTCATATTCGACTTGGAAGCAGACGAAATATATATAAACGGAATTGAAAAATTTTAT
>JACZXH010000076.1 GCA_022571715.1 Bacteroidota bacterium
GATTGATCGTATTAGCTGAAATAAGCATAGTGAGGATATCGGTTCTGTGTGACTATTTAGTTTGTGTAAAACTTGCGATATTTATAAATATTGAACTGCTTCCGACTGTTTTGCCTAATATAGATAGATAGATAGCTAGCGACAAGCAAGTGAGAGGAGATATTATCAATATCATATTTTGAGATTTACTTCTTAAAAACCAGTTTATTCCTGAGATTTTTTCGGGTAGTCAAAGAAGACAAGCGTGCCCTCATATTTATTTATATCTGACCAGCGATCTGTATTAAATGTAATTTCGATAACGCCACAAGTAGGTACATTGTCAATGTTTGCGTTTGTCAGTATATTGACGCAATCTGTAAAACCAGGATTATGTCCGAACAGCATGACGGATTCTTTCGCGTCATTTTGCTGCCGGATCAGTTCAAGGATGGCATCTTTATCAGCATGGTATAAAAACCTTGTTTTTTCAATGTTTTTTTTCTTATAGCCTATCTCGCGGGCAATATTACGGGCAGTGGACAGGGCACGTATTGCAGTACTACTTATCAGGACATCTGCAATGATCCCCCTTGCTTTAAGTCGTTTCCCCATTTCCGGGGCATTTTGTTTTCCTCGTTTGTTCAGTGGCCTTTCGTGGTCGGACAAAAAAAGGTTGTCCCAACTTGATTTGGCATGGCGTACCAGATAAAGGGTTTTCATACCGTTAATTTAGTTTATGGCAGGTAAAAATCAAAAGCTATATCATTCATGCATTTAAAGTGTCCTTTTGGGCATTTTTTAAACCCTGTTTTAGAGCAGGGCCTGCAATTCAGCTTGGTATTTTCAAACACCATAAATTTGGTTTTGTAAGGGTATTTGCCAAACAGCGGAATCGTATTACCCCATATCGAAAAAATTTGTTTTTTATAAGCGGCTGCAATTTGCATGATAAGGGAGTCATGTGTGAAAACGTATTTTGCACGTTTAATAATGGATGCTGACTGATTTATATTAAAGATTCCACATGCGTTGAAAATTTGTGTTTTTTTATTCATTTTATTAAGACCTGATTCAAATTCAATATTATCAGGTCTTCGTTCAAAAAAGGTACTGATCATTTCGCCGGTATGATGGTCCTCATTTCCGCCCAGAAGTATAACAGGACGATTGATCTTGTCACAAAGCTCGATCATTTTGTTTAATGGGAGTTTTTTTGTGAATTTACTGGCCCCGATACCAAAAACAACAAACTCTTTATGATGTGCTTCAGGAATCCAGGATTCTTCAATCTCATCCATTTCCGGAATAAAATAATCAAGTCCCAGTTTATCGGTTTTAATATGCATCGGTTTTACAGCCTCCATATACCGGTCAACTATATGCACGTTGGGTAGCCTGTTTATCTTCAGATTTACCATCATCCAAATCTCATGGATCAGATTATCCGGTCTGAATATTCGGGTCCGGAGAAAAGAGGTGATGAATTTTGAGCGAAGGTCATGTTGCAAATCAACCACTGCATCGTACTTTTCAGATTTTAGTTGCCTGATCAGTGCCATAATGGAATCCTTAAGCAAGCAAATACGGTCAACATAAGGATTTGCTGATAAAAGTGCATGATGTTGTTGTTTTGTACAGTAATGCACCTCTACGTTGTCCAATTGTGTTTTCAACGCCCTGATTACCGGAGTGGTAAGAATTAGTTCTTCAGCATGCGAAAGCTTTATGATCAATATCTTTCTTATTTGCATGATATTTTTAGGTAATTCGGCAAAGAGACTTACACCGAAGCTTTTGTGAGCGCTCTTTCTTTTCTTTTACGGAAGTGCTCCGACACCGTATCAAGGGAAAAAGTGTTAAATGTCATTTCTTTTGTCAAACCACCTTTACGTGCTGCACATACGCCGTAGTACATATCGTGGTAACCTTTTTTCTCATGTGCGTCAGGATTTATGCTTAAAAGAACTCCTTTCTCAAGGGCATAAGGTACCCAGCGCCAGTCAATATCGAGACGCTGGGGATGTGCGTTTACCTCAATGATCACGCCATTATTAGCACATGCCTCAATTACAGCTTTATGATCAAGTGGATACCCCTCACGGATCAATAATAACCTGCCTGTCATATGGCCAAGAATCGTAGTATATGGGTTATTAATGGCTTTGATGACACGATCGGTTGCTCTTACTACATCCATATTCAATACCGAATGCACCGACGCTACCACAAAATCAAAGGTAGTAAGCGTGTCAGGTTCGTAGTCAATATTACCGTCCGGTAGAATATCGGCTTCGATGCCCTTAAAAATCCGGAATGGAGTAAGTTTTTCGTTTAGCTTGTCGATTTCATCCTGCTGCTGCTTTACGCGGTCTTCATTTAGCCCATTTGCATAAAAAGCTGTGGCTTTACTATGGTCGGAAATTCCAAGGTATTCGTATCCAAGCGACCGGCAGTATTCAGCCATTTCTGTTAACGAATGCTTACCGTCACTGTATGTTGTATGATTATGAATGATACCTTTCAGGTCGTCAGCTACTAATAACCGAGGTATCCGGTTTTTTGATGCTAATTCAAATTCAATAAAATGCTCACGAAGTTCGGGGGCAATGTAAGGTAGATTTAATTGTCTATAGGCTTCTTCCTCATTTTTGAGATTAGTTCCATTTGCGATGCTCCAGAGATTTGGTTTGTCATCAACCTGATAATTAAGGTGTCCGGCCGAACCTGTTGTTAGCATCAATCGGCTTTGGTAACTCTCGGGTTTGCATAGGTAAATACAAACAGGTGTACCCTTGTCTGTTAAGGTGCCGCGGATAAGAAAAGGGCTCGATTTTTTACTGTCAATAGTCATCAAGCATGTTTTTTCAAGCAGAGGCAGAAGCAAATCTGACCGAGTTGTGCCCGCAATCAAAGATATCGTATCGATGGTATTAAGTTTTCTACGGAGCTGCCCTGTAAACCCAGCATTAATGCCTTTGCCGGATTTCCCAATGGCATCTAAAAGGGACCTTGCTATAATTTCAGCGTCTGCAAAGCGCAATATTGATTTATTACGAAGATAATAATCGATCGTATCGCTTATTTTTTCCTGCATTTTGGCGCCAAATCCTTTCAGTGACAGAAGTTGGTTTTGATCAATTGCTTGCCGGAGTTTAGCAATGGAGGTGATTCCCAGTTCCTGCCACAATGTTTTTATTTTCTTAGTTCCGAGGCCTTTGATACTAAGCATTTCGATGATGCCTTCGGGGGTAATGGCCAGATATTCATCATGCACTTTCATGCTTCCGGTCTCAATAAGTTCGCGAACTTTTGCAGCTATGCTTTTACCAATTCCCTGAATTTTCTCAAGTTCACTTAGACTGAGGTCTTTTAAAGTCAGGTTTAAACGCTCTATATTGTAAATGGCATTGGTGTAGCTCCGGACTTTGAATGCATTCTCATCGTGTAATTCCATTAAATTTGCTACTGCACGAAGCTTTTTAACAATATCTTTGTTATCCACGTATTTGATAAAATTATTCAGGTAAATTGAAAAGAAAACAAAACAAAAGTATCAGACTTTTAGCTAAGATATTAATTAATTGAAATGTAAAAAAATCATTATTATGAACTATTGGTTGATTAAGACTGAACCTAATGCATATTCGTGGGATGATCTACTCCATGACAAAACCACCTATTGGGATGGAGTTCGAAACTACCAGGCAAGAAATAACTTAAAAATGATGAAAAATGGTGATTTATGTCTGTTTTATCATAGTGTAAATGAGAAAAGTGTAGTGGGTGTAGCGCGTGTGATAAAAGAGCATTATCTGGATCCTACAACTGACGACGATCGATGGGTGGTTGTTGATATCGTACCGGAGTTCTCTTTAAAAAAACCTGTTACACTTGCACAAGTCAGAGAGGATGACAATCTGAGTGAAATGGTGCTGGTAAGAAATACGAGATTATCAGTACAACCAGTAGCGAAAAATGAATTTGATGTTATTGTGAGTATGGGACAGGAAAAAGATTGACTGTTTTGAAAATGGGTTGAAGTTTTAATTCGTAAATTTAATTGTTACCACAGGTCATTAATATCAATATGCGATCAACAAGGGTAAGTGTGTTAGTGATTATTTGCATGGTACTGTTTTTGACCGGGTTTACTCAGGTAGAACAGTCAAACAGGTTTGAAGTTGAGATTCGTGCCTTTGACAAGCCATATGACGTGATAAATGGAGGTGTAAACGGTATACTTCTGATCAAGCAAACGGATGAAAGAAACCGGCTAGGCGATCCCAAATATGAGCTTTTAAGCCTTGATACAGCCCTGAAAACCAACTGGGAAAAAGAAATGTATATTAACCGGTTTTGGGAATACCGTGGATATGACTATTATGATGGGAATTATTACCTTTTATTCAAATACCGCAGACACAATTCACGTGATCTGAAAATTCTGAAGCTAAACCTGATCAATGGTGACACGGTGCAATATACCGTACGAAACCTAGTTCCAATCCAACTTACAGAATTTGAAATAACAGAAAATGCGGCTCTTTTAGGCGGGTATTTTAATTATAACCCCCTTGTCATACATTATAACCTTACTACGTTGAAATCAAAAGTCCTTCCTGGGATTTACCAGCATAGAACGGAACTCATTCAGATTAAAGTAGATGACGACAAAAATTCATTTGTTGTCATTGTTAGTGAAAAAACATTTGATAAAAGAAATACACTTGCCGTTAAAACGTATCATTCGTCTGGCGAGTTGATTGGCAATGAAAAGCTTGAACCCGAAGAAGACAAAGGGCTGATCTATGGCAGGGCTGCTGAATTTGATTATGACATAAGCCTTCTGGCCGGCACCTATTCCACCAAAAGGGGAACCTTTTCGAGAGGCTTGTTTGTTGCCAGGGTTAATACAAACGGCGAGCAAAAAATCAACTATTATAATTTTGCCGACTTGGAAAATTTTTTTAATTATATGAAAGCCAAAAGAAGAAAAAGGATTGCAAACAGAATTGAAAGGAAGAGGATCAATGGTAAAAAAATAAAATTCAACTACCGCCTGTTGGTACATGATATCATCGAAAGCGACGGGCAATTTATTATGATCGGAGAGGCGTTTTATCCGAAATACCATACAAACAGCTCATTTGCAAGTAATTATTCGTCCTACCGGGGACAACAATTTTACGGATCCTACTTCGCCGGCTACCGTTACACTCATGCAGTTGTAATCGGATTTGACAAAAAAGGGAAAGTGCTGTGGGACAATAGTTTTGAAATCGAAGATGTATTAACCTTTAATCTTGAACAATTTGTGCATATAGATATTAAAGATGATCATATTGTACTTCTTTATTTGTACGACAATGAAATCAGGTCGAAAATCATCAAAAGAAAAGAAGTACTGGAAGGCAAATCGTTTGATGCGATCAAACTTAGTTTTGGAGATGATGTATTGCGTGATACCCATTCCGAAATCAGTGGACTGGAGTCGTGGTATGATGACACCTTTTACGCATATGGCACACAACAAATTAAAAATATGAAAGATACTGGCGTGAAGCTGAACAGACATGTTTTTTATATCAATAAGGTCAAATACAGGTAATGCATTACTTCAACTGCAAATATTCATTGCATAATCCAAACTTACTTTTCTATATTTGCAGTTGATGCAAAAGAGACTTATCCTGGACTCCCGTCTGATTGACATCACTATCGATCGCCTATGCCAGCAACTTATCGAAAATCATCAGCATTTTAGTGATACAGTGCTCATTGGGTTACAACCCAGGGGCATTTTTTTTTCCAGGCTTATCCGGCAAAGAATTAATAAGCTGATATCTATTGAGTTACCATTGGGTTATCTCGACACAACTTTTCACCGCGATGATTTCCGCCGTCGGGATGTCCCGAAAAAAGCAAACGAAACCCGCATTGATTTTATCATAGAGGATAAAAATGTTATTTTAATTGATGATGTGTTGTTTACAGGTCGTTCAGTACGGGCTGCACTCGATGCCTTACTGGCATTTGGAAGACCTTCCCGGGTTGAATTGTTAGTGCTTGTTAACAGAAAATATAGTCGTGATTTGCCTATTGAACCGGACTATGTGGGAAGAAATGTAAATACCATCGACTCACAAACTGTGCGGGTAGAATGGAAAGAACAGGGAGATAAAGAAAATAGTATTTTGTTATTAAATACCAATATGTAAAGATGAGCCAGTTGAGTAACAAGCATATGCTTGGAATAAAAAATCTTACCATTGATGATATTGAATTGATATTTGAAACAGCTTCTAATTTTAAGGAAATAATAAACAGGCCCATTAAAAAAGTACCATCCTTGCGGGATATCACAATTGCAAACGTATTTTTTGAAAGTTCCACACGTACAAGACTTTCCTTTGAACTGGCAGAAAAACGTCTATCTGCTGATGTTATCAACTTTTCTTCCTCTACCAGTTCAGTCAATAAAGGCGAAACGCTCCTCGATACGGTAAATAATATTCTGGCAATGAAGGTAGATATGGTAGTGATACGACATAGCAGCCCGGGAGCACCCCATTTCCTTGCCAGGCACATTAATGCCAATATTGTAAATGCAGGTGACGGAACACACGAGCATCCAACACAGGCATTGCTTGATACATTTTCCATGCGGTTGCATTTCGGTAGTCTCAAAGGGCTGAAAGTTGCCATTATCGGAGATATTTTACATAGCAGAGTGGCTATATCAAATATATTTGCCTTGCAAAAGTTAGGGGCAGAGGTGATGGTATGTGGCCCGAATACACTTATTCCCATGCACATTTCAGAACTGGATGTTAAAGTTGAGCTGGAAGTCAGAAAGGCGCTGGAATGGTGCGATGTTGCAAATATCCTGCGCATTCAGCTTGAACGGCAGCAGATCAAATACTTTCCTTCATTGAGGGAATACGCCCTTTACTATGGCGTAAACAGGCAATTGCTTGATTCGTTGAATAAAGAAATCTTGATTATGCATCCTGGGCCAATTAACCGTGGCGTGGAAATATCAAGCGATGTAGCTGATTCGGATCATTCTATTATACTCGAACAGGTTGAAAACGGGGTAGCTATCCGGATGGCTGTCCTTTACTTGCTTGCCGGTAGCCCGTCGGTTAATTAAATTAATTTTTTGTTATCCCCACCGTATGAAAACATTCAGGGAAGAATACCTTCAAATGTTTATTAAATTCAAATTCTTCAATAAGGACGAATATTTATTTATTTTTTTCAATGATGTGAGTGGATTGGTACATTTGATTTAGCTGTCCGAATCTTTAATTTTGTATAAAAAATAATTCCTGAATAGGTGCTATGTATTATAATTATGTAATAGAAACAACCGGTAACACACCCCTTGTAAGACTTAACAACGTAAATAAGGGTATTAAAGGCATCATCCTGGTTAAAGTAGAATACTTTAACCCCGGCCAGTCAATGAAAGACCGGATAGCCATAAAGATGATAGGGGAAGCGGAGAAGAGTGGATTGCTTAAGCCTGGGGGCACCATCATTGAAGGTACTTCTGGCAATACGGGAATGGGCCTGGCACTCACTGCCATAGCCAAAGGGTATAAATGTATCTTTACGCTGGCCGATAAACAATCGAAGGAAAAAATTGACATCCTTCGGGCAATGGGTGCTGAAGTAATTGTTTGTCCGACCAATGTAGCTGCAGACGATCCGAGATCGTACTATTCGGTAGCTCGAAAGCTTTCAAGGGATATTCCGAATTCTTATTATCCGAATCAGTATGATAACCTGGCGAACACGGATGCGCATTATGAAACTACGGCTCCGGAAATATGGGAACAAACGGAAGGAAAAATTACCCATTATGCTGCAGGTGTAGGTACAGGCGGATCGATGTGTGGTGTGTCAAAATATCTTAAAGAACAGAATCCGGATGTTATCTCGATCGGAATAGATACATATGGTTCGGTATTTACCAAATACAAGGAAACAGGCATATTCGACGAAAACGAAGTATATGCCTACCTTACAGAGGGCATTGGAGAAGATATTCTCCCTAAAAATGTGGATTTTGATCGGATTAATACTTTTATAAAAGTGACTGATAAAGACGGTGCGATCATGACACGCCGGCTTGCCCGTGAGGAGGGGTTGTTTGTCGGCTGGTCATCCGGATCAGCTGTGTATGGAGCGCTTGAATACGCAACCGAACACCTGAAAGATGATGATATGATGGTAATCATTCTTCCGGATCATGGTACACGGTATCTTAATAAAGTGTATAACGACGACTGGATGCGTGACCGTGGATTCGAAGAGCGGGAATTTGCAACGGCAAAAGACATTATAAAGCACCGGAATGGACTTGCTTCATTGGTCACAATTGATGTTACTTATAGTGTATCTGACGCCATTTCTCTGCTTCATAAAAAAGGCATATCACAGATACCCGTTAAAGAAGGTGATCAGTTTACAGGTAGTTTGAAAGAATCGAACCTTCTGATAAAACTAATTGAAGACCCGGAAATAAAAAATAAACCCGTAAGAGAGGTGATGGATCCGCCGCTTCCATTTGTAGGTATGGACAATACCCTGGATGTACTCTCTTCACTTTTAAACCATGATCACCAGGCGCTTTTGGTCAGGGACGAGCACAACCTGGTGCATATTATTACGCAGCAGGATTTACTTATGGAGATGACGCAATAACTGCCCCAGGTGCAGTCACAAATGCAATGAAGCGGGTATGCCTGCCACGATGCGGTAAGGCAGAAAACATCTATTAATTATGGATATTTATATATGTATTGTTTTTGGAGTTTCAGAGAAAAACCAAAGACTGCTTACCTTATGTAATGAGGAAGGTCGTTCATTAGATACGGTGTGACTGATAATAAATTTATAGGGCAACATTAGATCAGAAAAACTTTGAAAAGACGGCCAAATGGTACGGACATCCATTAACTGGATTGTGCTGTATTCCACCGGGAGTGACTCGCAGAAACTGAATCAATAACCATTTGCCAGAGATATCGGGTTTTTTATAAAAGAAGGTTTTCCGTAAAGGGCGTTTTGTTATTTTTGCCGACCATGAGTTTCCTATATCCGCAGTTTTTATTTGGCCTTGCGGCATTAACCATTCCGGTAGTCATCCATCTTTTTAATTTCAGAAAAACCAAACGCATCTATTACTCCGGCACCCAGTTTCTTAAGCAAGTAAAGGAGGCCAGTACTTCAAAATTAAAACTTAAGCACTGGCTTATACTTGCAAGCCGGTTACTATTTATTTTATTCCTGGTGATTGCATTTGCACAACCTTTTATTCCTGCAAAGCAGAAGGGACTGCAAAGTTCTGAAGTATATATATACCTGGACAATTCTTATAGTATGTCTGGACTTGTGAGTACGGACTATCGTGCGTTGGATGCAGGTATTTCAATTGTAAACGAACTATCGGACTTGTTTCCTGCAGGTACGAGATTTAAATTATTTACTAATGATTTTGCATCTTATTCCAATGTGTATAAAAGTGGGTTCGAACTATCTGATCTTACTACAGAGATTCATGTGAGCGGTAATATAAGGGGGTTTGAAGAAGTGTTGTCGAGAATAAAAACAGGTATGCTTGCATCAGCAACACCCGGTGAGATATTCTGGATAAGCGACTTTCAGAAATCTACTTTCGGGCCTTATGATCCGGAAAATCCGGATACGCTTTACCATATTAACATCGTACCGTTGGAATTGGAGCATTCTGCTAACCTCTTTGTGGATTCCATTTTTCTCAAAAATCCCTTTATGCCAGGTAACGAGAAGATTGAATTGACTGTGGTAATCAAAAATACCGGAAATGAAGATGTAATAGATGTTCCTATTAAAATATTTCTAAATGATATTCAAACTTCAAATGCAATATTAGATATTCCAGCTTCAGCCAGGGTAGAACAACATTTTGACCTTGGATTCGACTTACAGGATATCAGTAAGGGCAGGATAAGCCTGGAGGATTATCCGGTTACTTTTGATAATGACTTTTATTTTACTATTAACATTGGCGATGTGATAAATATCCTGGAAATCAAGTCGTCCACTACGGCAACTGCGATTGAAAAGGTGTATGCCAACACAAAGTTGTTTAATTTCAAAACATTCAGATTTACCAATGTGGATTACAGCCAGATAGCAGTGGTCGACCTTGTTATATTAAACGAGCTTGAAATACTTGATCCTTCCATCCGCGTTTTATTGACCAATTACCTTAATACGGGCGGTACTATTGTGTTAATTCCACCCGTTAATCCAGATATGGATTCCTATTCGCAGTTTATCACCGGCCGCAGTATCATATTTCCGGATTCACTGTACCAGGAATCGCTTGCACCTCCTGATCTTACCAATCCCTTTTATGAAAATGTGTTTGAAGAAGTACACGGAATCATTGCCATGCCCGAGTCAACACAGGTACTTGAATGGGGAGCTGACAGAAATGCACTGCTTAGTTTCAGAAATGGAAAACCTTTTTTATCCGGTATTATCACTGCCGGCAACCTGTTTGTTTTTGCGAGTCCGCTAAACGATGTGTATTCGGAATTTCAGAACCATGCTGTGTTTGTGCCGGTGATGTATAAAATAGCATTTGGTGGTAAAAAGGAACAGGCAAGGTTATATTATTCTGTTAACCAGCCGATTATCCGAATTGCAGTAGATTCGCTTGCACAAAATACGATCATTAAACTGGTGGAGGTAGAGAGAGAATTAATTCCTGCACAACGGATTTCTTCAGGCTCTGTGCTCCTTGAATTGCCTTCAGAAATCATAGGGCCTGGGTTTTATGATGTTATGGCTGGTAGTAAAAAACTCGGCACTGTGGCATTTAATCTTGACCGGCGTGAATCTTTACCTGAACAATATTCGCAGGATGATATTCAGCAATTGTTTGCAGGAAAAAATAAAATTACCATATTTAATGCGGGGGATCAAAAAGATTTTGCAAATACGGTTACAAAGCTTTATAAAGGTACTCCATTGTGGAAATATGCGATTATTTTTGCTTTGATATTTCTGCTTGTAGAGGTGGCGTTTATAAGACTTCTTAAACCCTGATGTTGCGAATGCTTGTGGTTCACTCCTGGCAAAGATTAAAGAAATATGTAATTTTAACGACCGATGAGAATATTAATCCGTGATGCCGAGATACTTGATTCCATTTCAAAACATCATTTGAAGAGAAAAAATATTCTAATCGAAAACGGCATCATCATTTTTATCGGCAGCGGAATCCCCAAAGCCGACAGAGTGATAAAAGGCAAAGACCTGAAGGCGAGTAAAGGCTGGTTTGATATGTTCGCCTGGTTTGGAGATCCAGGATATGAATTTAAAGAAGATCTTGAATCTGGTACAAATGCTGCGGCACATGGTGGATTTACCGGAGTGGCATTGCTACCCAATACAAAGCCTGTCATCCAGACCAAAAATGACGTTTCCTATCTTCTTTCAGGTAATTCACGGCGAATTACCGAAGTATTTGTAATCGGGTCGGTAACCGAAAATAATCTTGGAGATGACTTTACGGAAATGATAGATCTTCATACTGCTGGAGCAATTGCATTTTCGGATGGATTGAAACCCATATGGCAAACGGATGTCATGCTCAGATCGCTTCAGTACCTTAGGAAGTTTGACGGATTGCTGATAAACAAACCTGAAGATCTACGTCTGAATATGTTTGGTGTAATGCACGAAGGCAAAACGAGCACGGGATTGGGTATGAGGGGAATGCCTCGGCTTGCAGAAGAGGTTATGATTGCGCGAGATCTGCAGCTTTTGGCATATACAGGAGGAAAGCTTCATTTTGCAAATATTTCGACGCCCAACGCTTTGAAAATGATAAGGAATGGCAGAAAAAATGGGCTCCGGGTTACCTGCGATGTGGCGGCACACCAGTTTGCGCTGGATGATACCCGGTTGCATGATTTTGATACCAGCTACAAAGTGAACCCACCTTTGAGGGAGCAATCAGATATTCTGGCCCTGATAGCTGGACTGAAAGACGGCACCATTGACGCCATCGTATCGAGTCATCAGCCTCAGGATGAAGAATGTAAAAAACTGGAATTTGATTATGCTTCCTTTGGTATGACAGGTCTGCAGACGGTCCTTCCATATATGCAGGGAATATCCGAAAAAATCGGTTGGGAGACGTTGATCGAAAAAGTGACCTCTAATCCTCGTAAAATATTGAATCTGGAAGATATCCCGATTCAGAAAGGCAATAAAGCAAATATTACCATATTCGATCCGGAAGACACCTGGCTTTTTGATGAAAAAACCAATATGTCAAAATCCGAAAATTCACCTTTGCTTGGTAAAGAGCTGAAGGGTAAGATTGTGGCTGTTTTTAACAATAAAAAACATTTGATCGTTGGCTGAGAAAAACGCTGAAGCACAGACTCTGCTTGTCCGGATTGCAGGTCGTTATGGGTTTTATGGGTCGCTGGTAACAATGGTGGCGCTAGTTTCTCTTTTTTATCTCAACCGGCACCCCTACCTGATACCTTTTATTTTTGATTTACGAATTTATCTGTTTGCACTTTTTATATTTTTTAGTATCAAGGAATTTAGAATTTCAAATCAAAATGTCCTTCATTTTTGGCAGGGTATATCTATCGGATTGATTACGTATGTGCTGATCGCATTCCTTGCAAGTATATTTATTGGCATATTTGCAAAATGGATCGAGCCAACTTTTGTAAGTGAATACGTCCGGTTAACTATCGATAATTTAAGCCAGAATAGGGAGGCAATGATCGCAACATTGGGAGAGGATAGGTTTAACGCTGTCATCAAAAATCTGCCATCTACCACCGCAGGTGACCTTGCATTTGATTATTTTTTGAAAAGTATGCCAATTGGGTTTATATTGACATTGATTATTTCAGTATTTTTAAGAAAGCAACCTAACTAACGCAATCATGGAAAACGAAAACAAAGACCAGGAAAACCTGGAAAACGAAAATCAGGAACCTGAAAACCAGAAACCTGAAGATCAGGAAAGCTCTGAAGATCAGGAAAGCTCTGAAGATCAGGAAAGCTCTGAAGAGGAATCTTCTGAACCTGCAACAGAATCCGCTTCTGAACCTGCAACAGAAGCATCTGCAAGCCAACCTGATGAAGATGAGGAGGAGTTCGAAAAGACAACCGTGAAACAGGTTTCAATAAAGTGGGGATTAATAACTGGGGTTATATCAATCGCAATGTTTTTGCTTTTTGTAGTTCTTGATATGATTGGAGATCAATCTACAAGTTGGCTGGTATTCATTCCCTTTATTGTAATTTTGGTATTGGCTCACAAACAGTTTAAGAATGAAGGTGATGGATATATGTCGTATGGCCAGGGACTTGGTATAGGTATCTTCGTATCATTCATTTCCAGCTTAGTATCTGGGGGGTTTCAAATTATATACATAAAATTCATTGATACTTCTTTCAATGAGAATTTAATGAATAAAATTGAGTTGACGTGGGAAGAAGATGGCATGACTGATCAGCAAATTGACGTTGCTAAAGGATTTGTGGAAATGTTGCAAAACCCGTATATTGGATTTTTCCTTGGAATTTTAATTGCCGTATTCTTTGGATTTATTGTTAGTCTGATCGTATCGGCCTTTACTAAAAATACCAACCCTCAGGCTGAAATTTAAGCATGCCTGATGAATTGGATATTTCAGTCGTAGTTCCAGCTTACAACGAGGCCGGATCAATAGTTGAGCTAAGCGAGTGGATCAACCGTGCGATGGAGGCGCACGATTTTCGTTATGAAATGCTTTTTATTGACGATGGCAGCAACGATCACACATGGGAGGCAATTTGTGAAATTGCCAAGAAAAATACCCGAATTAAAGGTATTCGCTTCAACCGCAACTATGGAAAGTCCGCCGCTCTGAATGCTGGTTTTAAACAGGCTGCAGGAGTGGTTGTGATTACGCTGGATGCGGATTTGCAGGACAACCCAGATGAAATACCGGAATTATACCGGATGGTTACGGAAGAGGGGTATGACCTGGTGTCGGGGTGGAAGAAAAAACGCCGCGATCCGATATCCAAACGATGGCCTTCCAGATTTTTCAATTTTGTAACCAGAAAGATATCCGGGATAAAAATCCATGACTTTAACTGCGGACTGAAAGCATACCGTAATGAGGTGGTTAAGCATATAAATGTATATGGTGAAATGCACCGGTATATACCTGTGATAGCCAAATGGCAGGGTTATACCAACATTGGCGAAAAAGTGGTAGAACACCATCCAAGGAAATACGGCAAGACCAAATACGGTATTGAACGCTTTGTGTACGGATTTCTTGATCTGATCTCCATTACGTTTGTTTACCGGTTCAAAAAAAGACCCATGCATTTTTTTGGCGCATGGGGCAGCCTTTCATTTGTATTCGGACTGATTTTTACAATTAAAATAATATGGGATAAGATGGATGCCATTTATTTCTCGAAAATCCCTTTAGAAAGGGAGATTACCGACCAGCCCATGTTTTTTTTGGCGCTTGTTGCTGTTATAATTGGTGTGCAGTTGTTTCTTGCAGGCTTTCTGGCTGAGCTTACTACCCTTCAAAATGCTGGAAAAAAAGAATACTTTATTTCAGATAAGGTAGGAATCTGATAAAATGCGCAAATATTCCGTCATAATCCCGGTTTATAACCGGCCTGAGGAGGTGGATGAACTTTTGGAGAGTCTCAGAAAACAAAAGGAACTGCCTTATGAAGTGATTGTGGTGGATGACGGGTCGGCACAAAGATGCGGGCATATTGCAGAAAAACATACAGGCAAGTTGCATGTTAAATATTTTTATAAAGAGAATTCGGGCCAGGGTTTCAGCAGGAATTATGGCTTTGAGAAGGCTTCGGGTGATTTTTTTATCATTTTCGATTCCGACTGCATCATTCCGGAAAATTATTTTGTGAAAGTGGAAGAAGGTCTGAATAAAATGAATCTCGATGCATTTGGAGGTCCTGACAAAGCCAAAGACGATTTTACACCCATTCAAAAAGCGATCAGCTATGCGATGACGAGTATGTTTACGACCGGTGGTATCCGCGGGAAAAAAAAGCACGCCGGAACCTATCATCCAAGGAGCTTTAACATGGGAATTTCAAGGGAAGTTTATCAAAATACCGGCGGGTATGCCATCACGCGTATGGGGGAAGATATTGAATACAGTATTCGCATCATTAATGCCGGATACAGTGTAGGATTGATAGAAGAAGCATTCGTATATCACAAAAGGCGTACTTCTTTCGTAGATTTTTTTAAACAACTCCGGTTTTTCGGTCGTGCAAGAATAAACGTGTCCCGTTTTTATCCGGATGAAATTAAGCTGATACACGGACTCCCGGCTGTGTTTTTAACAGGAGAAGTATTCTGGCTGATGGTTTCACCGCTCATAAGCCTGGAATTATTTTATGCAGGCTTTGTTCTGAACCTGGTTTTTTGCGGGGTTATATTTTTTGATGCGCTGATAAAGTTTACAAACATCCAGGTGGGTTTTCTGAGTGTAATTGCTTCGTATATACAACTACTGGCATACGGTACCGGATTAATTACCGAAGGAACTAAAAAAATATTAAAAGGTTAGCTATTTTTTCAGGTGTGGATTAGTAAAGACACAAAGACGGAAAATTGTGATCGAAAGTCATTCTTGTCATTTCTCGTTTTGCTGGCTAACATATATTTTACTGCCAATATCGGCTTTAACAACAAAATCGTCATATTCTATGGCAAAACGATAAAAACCCCAATGAGAAAAGAGTTAAATTCAGCCTTCAGTGCGCCTAATGATTGTGTTCAGCCGCCGCTGTAACGGGTTGGCTGCAAACTATTCTTAGGTGTCACCTGTTTAAAACCAAGGAGTGGGATTCTCCCACTTCCCACTGAAGATGAACTCACGCAGTGGCTTACAATGCCTCGGCGCAAGAAAATTGTTCCTGTATATGTTGGTAAGAGCAGCAACGCTTACAAATAACCTTTCCTGCACAAATAGATAATTTCATCTGCAGGCAAAGCATATCGGGCAACGAGCTCATGATCAATGTCTTGTATATAATTATCTTCTTCGACATTAAATCCGGCAAGCCGCAGACGGTCAGCATAGTCTTTTCCGTATTTGCGTACATGGTCATCCTGGCCAAATGCTTTTTCTCGATCACGGCGATCTGTAACCGAACGATCTTCATAGGTTCGGTCCGGTACAGGATGGAAAAAAGGCACCTGAATTATGGCCCATCCACTTGTCTTCAATACCCGGAATATTTCTTTCATTGCGATCAGGTCGTTCTCAACATGTTCCATCACATGGTTACACAAAGCTACATCAAACGTATTTTCATCGAAAGGCATATGGTGGACATCCATCTTTACTTCAGCCAACGGCGATTCGATATCAGCAGTCACATAATCAAGGTTTTTCATCTTTTCCAACCGTTCCATAAAACATATTTCCGGGGCGATGTGAAGCACTTTTAGTTTTTCATCGAAAAACCCGGTCTTGTTTTTCAGATAAAGCCACAACAACCGGTGCCTTTCCAGGCTCAGGCAATTGGGACACAATGCATTTTTACGGGTTTTGAGCCGTCCGTAGGGAAGAAATGTGCGATAATGATGGCCACATACGGGACATTCTACATTCGAACCTATGTAGAAGAGGCCTGCCATCTGCAATAGACGGTTGTTTAATAGCTGTAGATATTTCCGCGGAACATAGCGTAATAGGAAACGGATAAGATACCGCATAAAATGAATTTAAGTAAACTGCGAATTTTTTATAAGGGTAATTGCACATACTACCCGTCAAGAAACAATAATTATTTATATCACGTCACTTTAATTTATGACATTTGCCACAAATATAACTTCATAATTATGGTTTTGTATAGACGGGTGTGGGTTGGTAAATTATTCTGGAGCGTACATAAATAAAATGAAGAATGTTAAAACTTTTTTCAACCTCAGATTACTCCAACTATGCATAGCATAAAATATGCTCTTGTCCATAATTCGTGCTGACACCCTGCCACGACTATCCTAACAAGCATTGCCAACCCGATTGATATGATGAATAGTACACCTAATGACATATGTTAAATACCTGGATATTGGGTGAAACTGATAACACTATTGAAAATTATCAAAAAGCGCCTTTGATGCTTTTAAAAAAAAGTTAAAAAATTAAACATAAACTACCCATAATAAATTAGACGACATTGCGCATACAAGACTTACACCCTCTGGACT
>JACZXH010000077.1 GCA_022571715.1 Bacteroidota bacterium
AGCAAAGTCGCTACCTGATAGCATCCGTTCAAAGAGCTTTATGCCATATCTATCCAAATCCTCTTCCCGGTTAGCTCTATCATTACTATTTTGTACGGTCTTATTGATCTGGTATGACTCGTGTCGGGAAACTTCATAAGTCACTTTTGACTTATGATTTTAATGCAATTCCGGGGTCTTCCCAAAACCCTTCCTGAAAATGCGACTGCAAAAGTAGAACAATACTTATCCATCACCAAATTTTTATGGTTCAAATTATAATCTCTTTCCCAGCCTTAAATTCCTTCCTTACGAAGGGATTGCAAAGATAGAAAACATAGTGAAATCAAACTACTTTTACTTAAAAGAAATTAAAGAAATTTTGCAACTGAAACTTTAATGGATGAAATACGTCACCGGTATTCAAATCCAACCGGTTTACAATAAAATACCAATATAATACTAGCATAAATTCCGCCTAAGGATAGGGTACGAATGAAACCAGATTACTTCACACGCACTAAAGGACGGGTTAAACAGGTCGGTCCACCGTTGCCTTTCGAACTTATCTCTTCACCTTTATATGTAAATACTTCTGCACCGGCGGATTCCAGAATGCTTTTTGTAACCGGGTTTCCTTCAGTCATGATACATACACCAGGTGCAATTGCCAGTACATTACACCCCATGGTTTTAAATTCGTTATCCGGAACCTCTACAAGTTTAATACTCCTCCGCAATAGTTCTTCCCTGAATGAAACCGTCATAAGAGGAGAATATACCACCGCCAGGTCCTTGTTAACAGGACTAAAAACCGACATAAGGTGAAATACATCCAACGGACCTTTATAATGCGGTGAGTGTACCACTATTACCTTTTCTGCACAATCACGCAAAAGCTCTTTTAACCGTGCTATCCCTGTATCATTTGTACGATATCCACGCGCAACGGCAATCGTACTTTCATCAATCCAGGCTACATCACCACCTTCAATTTTTGCTTCACCTACAATTACTCCATTAATTACAATGTTCCGATCCTTGTAAAATAATTGTTGAGCCCGGGGTTCATCTTCCCTGGCAGCTTTGCCCATATTACAAATGATCATTCCGGCATTACAGGAAATTGAAGCATCTCTGACATATACCGAATCAAGTCCGGTTTTTTCATTTTCAGGTAAAAAATGAATCTCAATTTTGTGTCTTTTCAATATCTCTATAAAGGCCTCATATTCATCTATGGCCTTATTCAGGTCAGGCGCTGACTTATAGTTAAGGGATTTCCATTGTTTTTCGATGGTTGACACGCTTATAAAAGCCTCTTTGGGATGTTTGAGAATGACTGATTTTAATACATCGAACTCTGACTGGAACGTATTCATATTTTTATTCAATAAATATGCGAATTTTGGCCCAAACATAAAACGGAATACACGACATCAGCAGTAAAAAACCGTAAAAAACAATTTCGCTGCCAGACCCATAAACGGCCCATAGCGAAAAAGCAAAAGCGGGAATTCCTGTAAGTAATGACCTTAAAATTTGTTTTCTCCAATTTTCCGGTTTGTTCTTGCTTAAAATCAACACCTCTGCCAGGGATGAAAACAGATAGGGAATGATAACAGTCAGTGTACTCAGCAGGATCAGGAATGTAAACATATCCGCAAGGCCCTTACTGAAATTTAACAGGACAGTAATGGTTACTATGACACTTGAAAAAACCAATGCTGTCACCGGTACGTCCCTTTTCGATTTTCGGCCCAAAACAGTTGGAAACATTCCGGCGTTTGCCACCGCCATAGGCATCTGGCCATGTATCAGTATCCAACCGTTTAGGGCTCCAAAGGTTGCCATTATTGCTCCAAATCCTACAATATATCTGCCGGTATCACCCCAAAGGATAGAAGCTGCATCTGCAAAGGGGGCGGAAGAATTCACCAGCAAATGGGGCGATACAAGCCCCATCACGGATATGCTACCGATCAGGTAGATCAAGACCGTAGCAAATGTCCCAATCATTATAGCACGTGGAATTGTTTTTCGGGGTTCTTTTATATTCTCTGCAGGTATGGTCGCAGATTCCATGCCAAGAAACGCCCAGAGTGTAAGAGTAATAACGGCTGCAATAGCACTTGAATCTGACAATTCGCTCAAATTAAAAGGCACAAAATGTCCGGGATCAAGGTAAAATATACCAACAATACTTATTATAAGTAGCGGCGTTATTTTTAAAATCGTTGTAACCAGTTGCACCTGTCCGCCGCTCCGGATTCCTCGTGTATTCAAAAATGTTAATAACCAGATGGCTCCAATGGCTACGAGTGCAGAACCCAGACCGGAACCGGCTAATCCAGGAAAAAATACGGACATGTAACCTGAAAAAGATACGGCAATTGCCGCGTTGCCAATCATAACGGATATCCAGTATCCCCAGGCAACCAAAAACCCTATAAAATCGCCATATCCTTCTTTTGCATAAATAAACGGCCCGCCTGTTTTGGGCATCATCCTGCTCAATCTCCCGAACACGATCGCCAGCAACATCGCACCTATTCCGGAAATGATCCAACCCACGATGCTGATACCCCCGTACAGGGCCAGGGAAGCAGGAAGCGAAAAAATTCCTGAGCCGATCATGTTACCTATTACGAGCGATGTTGTGATCACTAATCCGATCTTTCGGCTGTTGATGCGGTTACCGATATTATTTTCTGTCATATGAATCGCTGAAAATAGGGATAAATTATTTTAATTTTAAAGAATTCAATTATCGGTTACTCAATTAAATCAAAGTATGTCCACAATTCGCAGTTGATCCACTTATACATAAAGTGTCGGCACTTCCTGCCGCCACTGATCCGCAGCATATTGATGATTCGCTCAAAAAAATATTCTGTATAACCTGGCAATTTGCCGGAGCTGAACACCTTGTACAGTTTCCATACGATGTCTTTCCTTATACATACTTGAAGGCAGCTTGAATGTACCTTTATTGGTGACGTGAAACGAAAATGACGGAATCATCTGCAACAGCAATCCAACCCAGAAGGCTAATCCGGCTATATTCTGCCATAGAAGCAAACAAAAAAAAAGCCAGAACCAATTTTTATTGCATACAACCAGAGAGGTAACAATCCACAGTCCGATTTGCTTCTAATTATTTAAACTCCTAATGCCGGTAAGATAGTGATTATAATTTTCTACTTTTGAATTGATTGACCAAACAAAATCTTTGGTAAATTATTTCTTTCATCTGAATAAATCATATGGATAAAGATGGAAAATACCTGAAACGAGGAGTGGATTACCCTATCATTCAAGGTAAGAGAACACTTCCTGGGAAATACTACCACGATGAAAAAATATATCAGCAAGAATTAGAAAAAATATATTACAAGTTCTGGATATATGCCTGCAGAGCTGAGGAAATTCCTTCAAGTGGTGATTTTAAATTAATCCAGGTGGGTGATGAAAGTATCATTCTTGTTCGCGACAAATCCATGAAGATAAACGCCTTATTTAATGTATGTCGGCACCGTGGAACTCAATTGTGTACCGAACCGAAGGGTAACTTTTCCTCAAAATCTATTCTATGCCCATACCATGCCTGGGCATACGAGCTGGATGGCAAACTACTGGGTGCCCCGTTAATGAAAGAAGAAAATGGATTTCACAAAGATAATTTTACGCTGCACAAGGCACATGTCCATGAATGGGAAGGGTTTTTGTTTATTTCACTTGCTACAACCCCCGAACCTTTTGAAGTACAAATGGAAGCACTAATGGGAAAATTCTCTGAATGGAATATGGCGGAGTTAAGAATTGCCCATCACATAAGGTATGAGTTGAATTGCAACTGGAAGCTTATTCTCCAAAATTACCAGGAGTGTTATCACTGTCCTGGAGTTCATCCTTTGCTTTCTCAGCTTACACCGTTTCAATCTGCTCAGCATGATTCAAGTAAAGGAGCTGTTATTGGCGGTTTCATGGAACTCACAAAAGAAAGAGGAAGCATGACTATGGATGGCGAAGCTGCAGCACCACCGGTATACGATGTTTCAGGTGATGATTTACAACGGGTGTACTATTACTCTGTATTTCCAAATATGCTGTTGACACCGCATCCTGATTTTGTGATGTACCACCATATTACTCCACTTGGAACTGGTAAAATCGTTAACGACTGCTATTGGCTGTTTCATCCAGAAATAATAAATGACAAACAAGCGCAAAAAGGAATCATTTCTGCTGTTGAATTCTGGGATTTAACAAACAAGCAAGACTGGACAGTATGCGAACAAATGCAAACCGGAACAAAGTCGATGAGGTTTGACCGGGGCTACTATTCGGGTCGAGAGGATATTTTATATGCCCTCGATCAAGAATTATTAAAAGCCCTGGGGCATGATAATCCAGAGGAAGATGGAGAATAACTCATTTGCGAGCTTTTGATAACTACGATTAGCAAGCCATAATAGTCGATAGACACTCACATTGAAATTCGCACAGGATTAGGGTAATTGCTTCTCTTTCTAAAGTTACGACCGATAATAATACCCCCAATTCCTTACTCTACCATGTACAATAACGTTTTCCAAATATTTTTAACGTTTTTGGTTCATTAGAAATATGTGTTGGAAGATCAATATCATTTTGGAGTGCCTGTGAGACAATTACTGATATTGATTTTCCACTAAACAAAAAGGAAGAACTTTATTATTTACAGACGTGAAAAAATATTATGGCTGTTTATTGTGATACTTTCGATGAAACGAGTATTTAAACAATTATCAATTATCATCTGACATCTCTCATTTTGAAAAAAAAATCGCTCATCTTACTCTTTGTTGCAGGCTACTGTTCATTGATATACGGCCAACATAGAGATCCGGATTTTGAATATATCCATGAGGTCATTCCAGGTATTCAATACGATATACGCTATTACAAAACTGACAATTTTATGGGAACGCGGGTAGATGGATATAAAAACCCGGTTGCGCTCCTGACCAGAGAGGCAGTAACAGCATTGAAAAAGGTACAGGAGAATCTTAAAAAACAGGGGCACGGACTCAAGGTTTTTGATGCTTACAGGCCTCAGAAAGCCGTTGACCATTTTATTCGATGGGCTAACGTGATTGAAGATACGCTGACGAAAAGTAAATACTACCCCGATGTAAACAAGAAGGACCTTTTTGAACTGGGATATATTGCAGAAAAATCAGGTCATACGCGAGGCAGCACACTCGACCTCACGATCATTGACCTGGCAACTAAAAAGGAACTTGATATGGGTAGTCCCTGGGATTTCTTCGGGGATATCTCACACCATGGTACTTTGTTAATCAGCAAGCAGCAAACCGCTAACCGGAATATGCTGCTTCAGGTGATGAAAAAACATGGCTTCAAACCATATTCAAATGAATGGTGGCATTACACGCTTGAAAATGAACCTTTCCCCGTTTCATACTTCAATTTTGATATACAATAAGTAAACTCATACTCTTAATCCCGAATAATGAATATTAAACCATTTCAGCATTTTTATGAATAGTAAAATGATTACTAATCTTCTAACCTTACTAAAAAAGTATTCTACCGGAACAAAGGTACTGGTGTGGTTTCTCATTACCCAGGTTGTCTATCTCACCATGCTGTTGGTTACAATACCGAAAGTATTAACTCGTGCCAGTGAAATGAAGCTGCTGGATATGATGCCCACAGGCTATGATATTGATTATGTAAAAATGTTGTTCGAAAACCTGGGGCAGGCAGGAAGAGAAGCCTATTTATACCGGCAAATTCCACTGGATCTTATTTATCCATTGTTATTTTCCATTTCATTTTCACTTCTGTTGGCTTATATCCTAAAAATGATAACAAAAGAAGGCAATATGGTTTTCTATTTATGCCTTCTCCCGATCACTGCCGGATTCTTCGATTATCTGGAAAATTTCGGAATCATCAGAATGTTGGTCACATACCCTGACATTTCGATATTTGTTGCCAAAACAACCAATGTTTTTTCAATCTTGAAAAGCATGTTTACGACATTGTATTTCATTGCTCTATTAGTTAGTATCTTAATATTATTACTAAAAAGAATTAAAATAAAAAGGAAGTAAAAGTTTTCAATTTTGGAATTTCTCAGTATGTCAAATCTGTATTAATTGAGATTAGAATTAGGACTACAACGATGTGGAAGTGAATTAATATTATTATTTTATAATTCAATAGAATATTTGAACGCACATATTTTGCAAGCATCACCAAATAATATTAGGTGAATTGATTTTTAGACAATTTATCAGAGAGTACTAATTTTACAACATAGCCCGGGCAAGTGCTGTTATTACCCTACCAGGTTATTATGAATTGCCCTGATATGGTCCGGGCCGGTACGACAGCATCCGCCTATCAGTCCGGCACCCTGTTGCATCCAGTCATAGGCTGCTTTACCGAAATCCAACGAATCCGTTTGCCCGATCCACGAACGGGATGCGGCGTCATATGTTTCTCCGGAATTCGGGTACACAACTACCGGTTTTGATGGAGCGACTTTCCGGATTTGTTCTATCAAAGATGCAATATACTTCGGGGCAGTACAGTTGATCCCGAACGCGACCACCTGATTGCTATCCTTTAAGAGCGCTGCACACTCACCTATGGGAGTTCCATCGCTTATATGTATGCCATCTTTACACGAGAAACTGATCCATGCAAATGTTCCGGGAGTTTCATGTATCAGATCCAACATCACTTCCGCTTCCTCTATACAAGGAATCGTTTCACAAGCAACCAGGTCGGCAGCAGATCCGGCATAGGTTTCCCATCTTCGTTTATGAAAATCAAGCAATTTCCGCCTCGATATGCCATAATTCCCATGGTATTCGCTGCCATCGGCAAGATAAGCACCATACGGCCCGATGCCTGCAGCCACGAGCGGCGTCAATGTGATTTCTTCACTATGAGCAGCCATATACTCCTCCCTGGCATCACAAGCCAGGGCCACTGTAAGTTTTAGCAGCGATTCCGCTTTTTCCTGAGACATTCCGGCGTCCATAAACCCGGGAATAGTGGCCTGGTATCCGGAAGAAACAATGCAGTTGGCTCCGGCTTCAAGGTAAGCAAGATGCACATCCCGGATGGCCTCCGGATGCGAAGCAAGCAGCCTAGCCGACCACAATGGATGGTTGAGATCGTACCCCCTGTTTTCAAGCTCGGTGGCAAGACCGCCATCCAGTATCAGGACGCCTTGCTTTTCCAAAAACGGAGCAATTGGTGATACATCTGACATCTCTCACATGAATTTTCAACAATTCCGTTAATTTTTCAATGAAGAAATATACATGAAATGAAGGTAATCAGGAACTGATATCCTTATCAATTCATTTGAAACCGCAAATGAAGTATACGTATACCAGACAAAAACCAGAAATTCTTTCTGGTCTAAAAACGGTAATTAATAGGCGGGACAAAAGGCCTTACTAAATGGATAACAAAAATAGAAGGTATTAAACAGGCAGTTTAACGTCATACCCGGGACCTGAATCTGCATCCGCCCACACAATGGGCTACAGTGGGAATCATGTACCTTTTCATAATTATTTTATTTGGCTCAATGCTATATACGTATTTACCCTTTTATCAAACGTATATATGACGTTTTAGGTTACTTTAATGGTACTTCAGATTCAAAATAGTGTATTCGGTCATAATAATTGTTTTAAGAAAGGAGTGATGACCGATGTTTCACGACAATGAAAGCTTACATTTTGATAATCGGCTTAAGAGGCGCTTTCTGGTAAAATCCGGGAGCGGATATGCTTCGGTAAAGACGGTTCAGGTTTATTACTTTGTATCCGAAAATATACTGACCTACCTGGTATTAGAAGAAGTAAAAAATATGTAGTGGACTATTCACTTGATGCAATTGAGAAGCTGCTGAATCCAGATGAATTTTTGCGCATAAACCGGAATTTTATAGTATCATGTAAGGCAGTGAGTAGGTTTGAGCCTTTTTGTAACAATTGGTTGTTTTTGCATATGATCCTTCCTACGCATGTGATGTGCTTGTGAGTCGAAATTACATAAAAATCTTCCGCAGATGGATGGATCAATGAGATATATATCTTTATATCTTATTCCCTGAAAAGTTACAACAGATATAATGCGAGCAATATTTTCAGAATACAGGACGATTTTATTAAAGCAACAAACATCAGCCATTCAGTATTACCTTTGACGTTTAAAAAAACAACAGTATGAAAGAATTAAAGGTCGCAATTATTGGTTGCGGAAATCTAGGACTCTCCATTGTTCACGGGTTACTGGGAAATAAAAGCGTTGCTCCGGGAAGTATAACCGTTACGAAAAGAAATATTGAATCCATTCGGGATCTGGAAGCAAAAGGAGTACAGGTTACTACAGATAATGCAGCGGCGGTACGTGCATCTGACCTGGTGCTGATAGCGGTAAAACCGTATGACATGGAAAACGTGCTCTGCGAAATCAGAGATGTTGTTAATCCGGAAAAGCACACCCTCGTATCGATTGCCACCGGCGTCACTCTCCAGAAAATTGAAGAGATATTACAGAAGCCGACACCATTGTTCCGGGCCATGCCTAATATTGCTACAGATATCCGGGAATCCGTAACGTGTATCTGCCAAAACCAAGCTGCAAACAGACACCGTGAATCTGTTGAGTGGGTATTTGACCACCTGGGCACCACGCTGCATATCAACGAAGACCTGATGGAGGCTGCCACAATTCTGGGCGCCTGTGGAATAGCGTATGTGTTACGGTTTATCAGGGCCATGATACAGGGAGGAATCGAGATTGGATTTGATGCTGTAACCGCCAAAAAAATTGTAAACCAAACAGTAAAAGGAGCAGCAGAATTACTGATCACCAATAACGATCATCCAGAAATGGAAATTGACAAAGTAACTACGCCAAAAGGGTGCACAATAGTTGGGCTGAATGAAATGGAACACCAGGGATTCAGTTCATCACTGATCAGGGGTATCGTGGCATCATTTGAAAAGATAGAAAAATAAGCCTGCCTATGGTTAATGGAATTATAAAGATTTTCAAGTTTAACTGAATATATGATGATCTGAAATTTATGGATATAAAAGACCCAAAAAATGTTATTACTTCATGGAATTTGATAATAAAGTACTGAAAGATGAATTTCTGGATCACTTTTTTTACACCAGTAAATCAACAAACATGAAGGAAACTTGGCCACTTACAGATAAAATCTTAATTTGAAACAAATCAATGATCAAACTACCTAATTAATGAAATGAAATTCAGAATAGCTGCTTTTGCTTTCACATTTTTTCTGATGGCTAATCTATCATTTAGTCAATCTTCTAAAAAGATCAGTAGGGATAAACAGGAAGTAATCCGGTCTATAGAAAAACACCGGGAAGCATTGATCAACCTCAGCGATCAGATCTGGGCATTTGCAGAAACGGCCTTGCGGGAAAGCAGATCCTCAGAAATATTGGCTGATTTTGCCGAATCGCAGGGTTTTAACGTGGAACGTGGCATTGCCGGTATGCCCACAGCCTTCCTGGCCACCTACGGCTCAGGTAACCCGATTATCGGTATATTAGGCGAATATGATGCACTTCCAGGTATATCACAAAAAGCCAGCCCCGAAAAGGAACCCTTGCATGAAGGGGCCGCCGGCCATGGTTGCGGTCATAATCTGATTGGTGCCGGCAGCCTGGGTGCAGCCATAGCCATAAAGGAACTGATCGAACAAGGGAAGCTTAAAGGTACCATCCGGTATTATGGCACGCCGGCAGAAGAATCGGTTGGCGGCAAGATCTATATGGCCCGAGATGGTTTTTTTGACGACCTGGACGTTTGTCTCGACTGGCATCCGGGCCGCGAAATCAAAGCCAATGTGCAAAGTTCAAAAGCGCTTATCGATTTTAAGGTTGAATTTTTCGGCAAAGCAGCGCATGCCTCTGCCGATCCTTGGAACGGACGAAGCGCATCCGATGGGGCAGAGCTTTTTACTATGGGTGTAAATACATTCCGGGAGCATATCCGAACTACCGTAAGGATGCACTATGTAATCTTATCAGCTGGTGATGTACCTAATGTAGTACCGGAATATGCCAACGTATGGATGTGGATTCGCGATTCGAAAAGAAGTGGTGTGGATGAAGTGTATCAGCGCGTGCAGAAAATTGCGGAAGGCGCCGCATTAATGGCTGGTGTGGATTACAAAGTAACGTTAAACAGCGGCGACCATGAAGTGTTGGTGAACAGAACCGGGGGCAAGGTTATGCATAACAACCTGGAATTGCTCGGGTCAATTACCTATACCACAGAGGAAGTTGCTTTTGCTAAAAAAATTCAGGAAGCGACCGAAAAAGAAATGACCGGAATGACTGTGGGGGTAAAACCCTTTGAAGAAACCAAAGAACATCCAAGCGGTGGCTCCACAGACGTCGGAGATGTAAGTTGGGTGGTACCTGAAATACGGCTTTCGGTGGCAACCGCTCCGGCCAATACACCCTGGCATTCCTGGGCTGTTGTTGCCTGCGGAGGTATGTCGATCGGTCATAAAGGCATGATCTATGCTGCAAAAGCGATGGCCATGACAATGGTTGATCTGTATAAAAACGAAGATATGCGAAAAGACATCCGCGCTGAATTTGAAGATCGTAAAGGAGACTATGTATTTAAGGCTATGCTTCCTGACGGTCCTCCTCCAGTCCCTGTTGAGAACTCGGATAGAAAATAGAAGAAACATACATTTTTTGCTGACACGTACTTCTGATATCATTGCCGGCGACCTCCGGGAAAACACGGAGAACCTCTTCCGTTTCCTGGATAATGTGGATGAACGTATTTTTGACAATAAACCATCAGATAATGAATGGTCTGTAAAGGATTGTTGTGAACATATCATCATTATTGAAAATTCGCTTACTCATATCTTGAAGGGTAATACGAAGGAAACGACAAAAGACCCGGAGCGAAAAATTGAATTGATCCGTAACGTGTTTCAGGATTTAGAAAAAAATACCATGCGCCCGAAGCCATTAAGCCAGTGGGAACGATAAAAAATAAAGAAGAGGTCAAAGAAAAGTTTTCAAGGATCAGGAATGAATTGCTCCGAATCGGAAATGAAATGAACTGGACGGATGTGTGTCTTGATTTCAGGAATGTCGGTTTTGGGATTATGACGCGGGTGGAGTGGATCTACTTTTGTATATACCACACGGAACGGCATTTGCATCAGATGCGTAGTATTGTTGAGCGGGTATAAATAATAGATTGGGGCAATGCAAGGTGATTTTTTCTATAAACTCAAAAATCAAGTAACCGAAGAATCTCATGAGTATCATGCTCTTTACCTGAGTACCTCATCCCACCCGGTTTATGCGGATCGGACAGGTGTTTCGTTCTGAGAATGAGAAAGGAATGGCTTATAACTTAATAGTAAGACCCAATCCAAACACTTCTTTGAACTGAAGCCCGGGACCCTCGCCAGTCAAATTTCCATCATCATCAAATTTCTTTATTTTGATGTCATCGTCATAAATGAGATCGAGCACCAGAGTGGAGGCAAGAAAATTATTGATTTTAAGCGTAAAAAGATTCGACCAGAAAACGTCGATGTTGCCGAAATTATTCTGATAGCCCGTAAATAAAATGACATTTGACGAGAAGTTAACATTTTTTAATATTTCTTTATCGAAACTTGCTCTAAGTGAAGTGCCAAATTGAGACCGTACTTTCTGACCGGGTTTAACCCCAAAAGCCCCGTTTGCCGACAAGGTATCATCCAGCACAAATGTTGTTTTTACAGCAATGGGTGAATAAACTACCTTAAAATGATCTCCCTTCTTATATTCCATACCCATATCTACAAGCAAATAACCAGGCGCCATAAAACCTGATATATTCATGGAATCATTCGGATAATTGAACCCATCGGAAACCTGAGTGCGGAAACTAACCGTTGTAGTCCACAGCCATTCAGGTTTATCTTGAATAAACCGATAGCCGACATCAATACCGAATAATATTTTATCGTCAGTTTTTCTGAAGCCCTGTGATTTCTGATTCGTAAACCCGTAGGAAAACTCTAGATGCTGGTTCCAGGAAATCCTGCCTTTATTATATTTTGCATGTGCGTTCTGTATAGTACTTAAAGCAACGGTATTGTCACCCCCTGCCTGCCAGTTGGTAAAACTTGATTGTGAAAACGTGAAAATCCCTATCCATCCCAGGTCCCAGTAACTTGAATCCTGTTGTTGGGTATCCTGCGCTATTATCTCCCCCGAAATGAACCCTGCCAATACCAGTGAGATTAGTGATCTTTTCATAAATTATAGATTAAATCATTGAAAATTATTGTTTCAGATAAAATGTACCCTCTCGCTGGGTAAACGGAAATGAAATGCCTGCAGTAACCATAACAACCCATATTTTAAAAGGGGCTAAAATAAATCCTGCCCGTCAGAGCGTCAATAAAATTGTATGGAACTTTGAACCCAGAATTGTCATTAGAATTTTTCCGCGGTTTCTAATTTACATTCATTTGCGTTATCCCGTCAAAGCGTGACAGGCTTTTCTTACTTTTTGGTACGTGCCTGCAAGTAGACACCTGACTAACAGTCACTTAGAATTCTCATTACAAAGTCTAATGACAATTCTGGATTGAATCAGAGCTTTATCTTCTCGGTATAATCAACAGGCACATTGTATCCGACACCAAGTATTTTGATTCTGATGTAACCGGTAAAATGTAACTCTACGGATTTATCCCTGAGAATTGCAACAAGGTTATTCAGCCAGTTTTCCTGAATTTTATTCATATCGAGCCTCATGCGCAACGGTATCGAAAATTCTTTCTCCGCTCTTACTTTTACCATTGCCGATTCGTTGACGTGCGCCACTTTCTGTTCTTTGAAAAATACCGCGATATCCACCGTTTTAACACGGCCATTTGTTTTATTCGGATTAAAAAGTATTGCATCAGCTTCCACCACCACAAAATGTCCCTCCGAGCCAATTACAACTGCATTGTCGATCTTTATAAACTCCACCTGTTCGGGTCTGCATGAAATACATAGTATGCAAATAAACAACACGGGTAGTATGGGTATTATGTTTTTATGCATGCAGTCATCAGTTCCAGACAATAAAAAACATGGTTATGATTAACAGAAGATTCAACGCGGCAAATGTTACAATTACCGGTATCTTAATTCCCGTTTTTCGACCAAGAAGTGTGGTAATCATCACCATCACTCCTGTGAATACTAAATTGAAATAGTAGGGATTAATTGCTTTTACAACCATATTTATTACTAATATCGTGATAAGTACGATGTAGATCCAGTAAAATTTCCTGATGTTTTCCATTGATATTTTTGATAAAAATTTCCAAAATAGCTAAATTTTTGCCTAAAATAACATTTGTGAAAACATTACGAATCATTTTGATTACACTTATGGTGTTGTCTTCCACACTATCTTATACCCAGGATTTTGATCTTCAGGGGCATCGTGGAGCGAGGGGCCTGATGCCGGAGAATTCCATTCCGGGTTTTCTGAAAGCGCTTGACCTGGGTGTAACGACCATCGAAATGGATGTTGTGATCAGCAAAGATTCCCAGGTGGTGGTTTCCCACGATCGGTTTTTTCAGTCAGCCATCTGCCTGGACCCGGACGGCATGGAGATCGCAAAAAAGGCAGAGATGGAGCATAACATCTTTCTAATGAACTACAGCAAGATTAAAAAGTATGACTGTGGCAGTAAAGCTGTTTCTGAATTTCCCTTACAGGAGAAAATGCCGGTATATAAACCTTTGCTAAGCGAGGTCATAAAAGCCGTGGAAAAACACCTGAAAAGCTACACCGGCTATCTCGTAAATTATAACATTGAAATCAAGAGCAATCCTGGAGATGACGGTTTATATCAGCCCATTCCGGAAGTTTTTTCCGATCTTGTTTACAATCAGATCAACCGGTACCTCGACCTTGACAGGGTGATCATCCAATCGTTCGACTTCCGGGTACTGCGGTACTGGCATGCAAAATATCCGGGTGTAAAGCTGTCATGCCTGGTGGGAAATGTTAAATCGTGGCATAAAAATATTGAAGCGCTTGGATTCGAACCAACTATTTACAGCCCGTACTTTCAAATGCTTAACAAGGCCGAAGTGAAATCGCTCCATAATGCCGGAATTAAAGTGGTCCCCTGGACGGTGAATGAGACTGGGGCTATGAAAAAGATGGTTGATATGGGTGTAGATGGCCTGATAACAGACTACCCTGACCGTGCCGGGGCATTGGGCCTGGCCATTAAGATACCGTACGGCGAAGACCGGTAACGGTCAAGTAAATAAGAAAAATAATATGTACATTTTTGTACAAATTAAAAAGTTTTGTCTAAATTGTAACAAGTTCTGTTCTTCCATCAGTGCAGAGTGATTTGAAAAGGTAAAAAAATGGAAGTATAGCTGTGGTTCAAGAATTGTATAATTCTTTTATTAACAATAATATAGCTATGAAAATTACTGCGCAGGATGAGTATGGATTAAGAATATTACTCCGAATTGCTCGTCAAAATGAGAATAAGGGATTAAGTATTTCACAGCTTAGTAAGACAGAGGGAATGTCTCATTCTAGCGTAGCCAAACTAACAAGAATACTTAGGATAGCTGGATACATTAACAGCACAAAGGGGCATGTAGGAGGGTACGTACTAGCTATGCCCGCTAATCAAATTAATGTTAGTGATGTGCTTAAATCATTAGGGGGAGCCCTATATGATGATGATTTTTGTATGAAACACACTGGTGTACTCAATCTTTGCACCAATTCAATTGATTGTTCTATACGGTCACTCTGGAAAACTGTGCAATATTCTATAGATCAGATATTGGAGAAAGTCACGTTAAAGAATTTAATAGGCTCAGAAGATGATGTCACCTGCGCTTTACAAAAGATATAATTAACCAATAAATTAATTTTATATTATATTGCGAAATTTAAAAAATCTGTTACGTCAAATGTATAACTCTTACTTATAAGAATATAAACATATAATTATGCCCTATATAATTACTGATCCCTGCGTTTCTGTTTGTGACGCTGCATGTGTCGATGTTTGTCCAGTGGATTGTATACATGGCCCTGAAGACACCGAAGGAAGCGGACAAGAAGTCAAAGAATCCGGATTCGATCCAGAAGGAAAACAATTATATATCGATGCAGATGTTTGCATAGATTGTGATGCCTGTGTACCAGTTTGCCCTGTAGATGCAATTTATGAAGAAAGTGATGTTCCAGATGAATGGAACGAGTCTATACGAAAGAACTACGAATTTTTTGGCTTAGAAGCACCTTAATTAAAAAATTATGAAGCAAGGTGAAAGTCTATCTTTTTTAATTCTCCTTTGTACAAAAAATTAAACTTATCTTGAAAAAAAAGTATTAAATGGGAATAAATTCCGGAAATATCGACCCAAAAACGCATGAAGACCTAATGAAAAATTTTCCCGGCAAAATAAATAAAGGTCCGGGAAGCAATATTGTAGTTACTTCAATCGATAGTATCATCAATTGGTCACGGTCAAATTCATTATGGCCACTTATTTTCGGTACCAGTTGTTGTGCTATAGAGATGATGGCAACAGGAGCTTCAAAACATGATTGGGCTAGATTTGGTACAGAAGTGGTTAGGGCCACTCCAAGGCAGGCTGATTTGATTGTAATTGCCGGAACCATAGTGAACAAAATGGCGCCGGTACTAAAGCGACTTTACGATCAAATGGCCGACCCGAAATATGTCATTGCCATGGGAGCTTGTGCAATATCAGGAGGCCCGTTTTATTATAATACATATTCGGTAGTAAAAGGTGCAGACCACGTAATCCCAGTAGATGTATATGTTCCAGGATGCCCCCCCAGGCCAGAGGCACTTTTATATGGAATTCTTCAATTGCAGAAAAAAATAAGAGGAGAAACAATAACTGATCCAAGGGACCCCATGGCAGATTGGAATTAACTTGGAATAATGCAATACCAACCAAAATGAAAACCTGATTTAATTATCCATTTTTTGGTTCATCATCAATACATTACATTATTTGCAAGCCAATATTCTGCGGGAGTATCTGAAGCTCAACAAACGCGAGCTTTCGTAACGAAGTATAATGACAATTCTGCGTTTAAATTCTTCTAAAATGATTGATTTTAACATTATAAATACTATTATAACAATAAATTTAAATTGAAGAGGAGCGATTATTTATGGAAAATATACAAGAAAAATCCGGCAATCTACCAAAAATATCCAACGAGATCACTGTTGGATTTGGAGGTGCTGCTGGCGATGGTCTCGATAAATCCGGGAATCTGCTGGCAAGGGTGATAAATCGACTTGGTCTATATGCAATTTCCTATAATAGTTTTCAGTCTTTGATCCGCGGGGGGCATACTTTTCTAAAACTTCGTATCAGTGAAAGAAAGGAATTGTGCTACGGTGATCATTTAAATGCCTTTCTTGCGATGAATCAGGATAGCATTGAAAGACATGCACCCGCGGTTGAATCCGGTGGTGTGATCATTTTTAATTCTGATAGAGTTACCTGTGACATATCTTTTCTTCAAGAAAATGTTCATGTTATTCCCCTGTCTTTCAAAGAGCTTACCTCCGATATGGGTAAATTAATTCCAATCATGCAAAACACAATGATGCTTGGATCATTATTTTATCTGGTGAACCTTGATTTTAAAACATTGGAGGAGGTTTTACGTGATATTTTTAAACATAAAGGTCAGGAAATAATTGATCAGAACATTCATGTGGCTCGAATAGGATACGAGACAACCCTTGAAAATTTTGATTCTTCAAAAATTAATATCGACTGGAATTTTACTCATATAAGCAAACCGTTTTACTCGGGTAATACTGCCATGGCACTGGGTGCAGTTGCAGCAGGCTTAAAATTTTACGCAGCCTATCCAATGAGTCCTGCATCAAATATTTTACATTGGCTAGTCGCAAATAGTGAACGATGTG
>JACZXH010000078.1 GCA_022571715.1 Bacteroidota bacterium
AAGCGCAAATATTAATAAAAGGAACTGATGTTTCGGTATTTGCAACCGGCCATCTGGTATGGCAGGCCATTGAAGCTGAAGCTATACTGGCGGAAAAAGGTATCAGTGCTGAAATCATTAATATACATACAATAAAACCGATCGACGCCGAAACGATTTTGACTTCCACATCCAAAACAGGATGCGCCGTATCTGCTGAAGAGCATCAGATAAACGGCGGAATGGGTGAGAGCATCTCAAGAGTGTTGTTGCAGCACAGGCCTGTACCGATGGAATATGTGGGTGTGAATGACAGTTTCGGAGAAAGTGGTAAACCACTGGAATTGCTAGTCAAATACGGCTTGAGTGCCGATAAAATTGTGGAAGCAGCTGAAAATGCCATTCAACGAAAATAACCGGATAGAATAAAACTTATTTACACTGCCACCACAGAAATGTTCGAAGCTTCGTCGATGGAACAGATGATTAGTAATCTTGCACAGAAGCTTGCAACAAATATAAAAAGAAGTAAAGTTCTTACTAAATCCAAGCATTGATCCAAATAGAAACATAAATATTCCAACTTTTCCAGTTGCTCACATCACAATATTTTCAGTCATAAATATTTGACATTCAGTTCATTATATTATTGTAATAAACATTATTATTTTGCTGGGTTACCTATAGCCCTTTTAATCATTAAATATGTAACAGGCTTGTTAAAAAATATGAGATTCAATGATTTAGAAATACCTAAATGTTCTTACTGGCTTGAAAAACTGAATGTGTTGTTTTTGGTGGACAAAGAAAGTAAAAATGTTCCGTTTATAAGCTCTTCAATTGCATCCATTGAAGAGCAGCAGATGAAAAAGCCCTACTCATTTAACCAGCTTCTTTCGAAAATTTACCCGGATGATCAGATTGTATTCAAAAATATGATTAGCAAAATGCATGAAACAAACAATAATGTCGGTTTCCGGCTGTTGGATCTTGAAAATGATACCGTGCCCTTCAAAATAAATTCAATAAATATCGGGAGTAAAAATAAAAGCCGGTTTTTGATTGCAATCTCCCTTGATAAATAATGTGATTTATGAGTTTCGCCTTATTTGAAATAAAATTTTCCAAATTGGAATCACGCGTATTGCTATTGATGCTCAGAGGATACTCTGATATGGAAATATCTGAAAAGCTAACATTATCTGAGCGAAATCTACGCATTAGCAAAGAACGTATTCGACGAAAAACAAAAAAAAGGTCCTTTCTGAAAAACAGCCTCAAAATGTTTAATCCTTTTATTTATAGTTGATTTTTATTACTTCAGAATGCTCTCCTTGATTCGCTTAATAAAAGTGAAGAGAAAGCGGCCCATTTTCTGAGAATACTTCACGCAGTCTATTATGTTATTTGACTCGAACTTTTCTTAACCTGTCTTCATAATAATACCAGTTGCTTACCGGACAATAATTGTATGCTTCTTCGTCAATTAGTAGTTTTATATTTATACATTTCATACTCCAGGCATAATTATATTAATGTGAACTCAGTGAAGATGAACAGATTTATGTTGGTTTTCGTTATTTTCCTTACTTCAGACGTTTTTGCAAAGGCACAAATTCCCTTATCCGCCAGATCAATTGAAGTTATACGGAGAGTCAATCCTATAGTAAAAAACAAAATAAAAGAAAAGGAGTTGACTATTGGTAATGCCATTTTTATCCGGATTTTTAAAGAAGAAAACAAATTAGAATTATGGATAAAAAATGGAAATCAATTTCAATTGTTTCATGTGTACCCCATCTGTTACTATTCAGGTGTACTCGGGCCAAAAATCAAAGAAGGTGACAGTCAAAGTCCGGAAGGTTTTTATTTTGTAAAACCTCAAAACATGAACCCCTGGAGCAGTTTTCATTTATCTATGAATATCAGATATCCGAATAAATATGACCGTGTTCACGGCTATACTGGCGATTACCTGATGATTCATGGTGCATGTGCTTCTATCGGTTGTTATGCTATGACCAACGAAGGCATAGAAGAAATTTATACCATCGCCACAGCTGCACTGGATAATAGACAAAATTTCATTCGCGTGCACGTATTCCCATTCAGAATGACCGATGAAAATATGGAGCGGTATCGTGGTAACATTTGGTTTGATTTCTGGAAAAACCTGCAAGAGGGCTATGCATGGTTTGAGAAATATAAAATACCACCAAATGTAGAGGCTAAAATGGGCAGGTATGTTTTCAACTAATATTTATCAATGCATATGATCCGATATTTCTACGATTGTAGATTGTTCTCAACCGATGTATTTTATATCTTGCTTACGAATTTACATCTAATAAAATGATCAGTAAAACTATCATTGCCGTTTGTTACATAACACTTCAAACTTTTGTTGTCAATCCGGGGAGTCAATCCAAACAATTTTATGATTTATTTCTCCAATCCAAAAAGGTCAGTAAGGGTCAATTTAAAGGGTTTGATGTTTACGAATTATCAGATCTATTGATATATCATGGCAAAGGCAAAAAAAAGCGGGATTTGCATATAAAACATCGCGATATAGATGAATCCTTGTTATTCTTTCATGACACAATAGCCGATGCCCGAATATATCATCTTAAGTTTTTTAAAAGCGATGTACAAGGTTTACCCATCGTTATGATGCTGGATGTGGAAAGCGATACAAGTTTAGGCCAGCATATTTTCCGCATAAAAGACAAAGAGGTTATCTATTGTGGGTTTATTAACTTCGCTGCTGATGATTACAATTTTTCCTCATTGAGTCTCCATGTGCGTATTGAATCTGTTGATGAACGCATCATTTTATCATTTGACACCGAAAATATCATTGATTACTCGATGAAAACGTTAATTGACGGTAGTGAATTGAGATTTGAAATTGTCAGGGGCAATATAATCAGAATACAATGATATATTTATAACTAAACCGGCGGTGAATGTCATCTGATTAGAGCAACTAAATTACGGAACTCCCTTTAAATTTAAATTGTTGATTGTCACAAATCAATCTTATAAAGGTCAGCAGTCTTGATAGATATAGGTAACAAGAAATGATTAGAGAAATATCGCAATTTACGATTGTGAATTGGAGTTAATCATTCATTCTTATTCAGCAGAAACAATAAGTCACTTCCTGGATAAAGTTCATAAGGTTTTGTGCTTCTTTCAAAGATCCGTACACTGTGGATTCCGCCTAGCTTTATTTCAGTATCGTTGATTATAAAATAGCTTCCATCACGTAATCCGGTTACAGGAACATTATTAAATACCAAAAACTCCTTAATTCTAGCTTCGCGAGTTTCTCCCATATATTTCGAATCAGGATCAGAATCAGTGTAATGGGGGTTAATATTAAATGGAACGACTCCTAGTGCCGTAAAAGACGGAGGGTAAACAATAGGCATATCATTGGTTGTCTGAATAGAGATACCGAGTATATTGGAACCGGCGCTGGTACCGAGATATGGTATTCCGGCGAGCACGCATTTACGCAATGGCTCCACAAGCTTGTGCTTATATAATGAATTTAAAAGTACAAATGTATTTCCGCCTCCCGTAAATATCCCTTCACATTCGTTCAACATTTCGCGCATATTATCATATTCATGAATCCCAATAAGCTTTTTACCGAGTTTTGAAAAAAATTTCCGTGCGATATCCGAATAATCATGGTAAGATATTCCACCAGGCCGGGCGAATGGAATAAAAACGATATTGTCAATTCCATTATACAATTGATCTAGCTCTTCTGTCAGATAATCCAGATAAGGCTTTCCATAGATCGCAGATGTACTGGCAATCAATAATTTTCGATTGATCATTTTACCGTTTTCGACATTAAAAGTTATCCAAAAATCAACTATTTATTCCACTTTATTAAGCTACGCTTGACCATTATGATGTCCACTCTCGAAAAGGAAAATTTAAAATAACAAATCAAGTCAGTTGTAGTATTGAATGATATAACCATGTATTCGTCATTGAGAATGCTGTGCAATATCAAAGAATACATCATCACGGAAGTAAAACCACCCTTAAAACGATAGATCAATTTCTTGTTACAAGAATCTGAACTTTATGACTAAATACAACTGCATTATTTTACAAAACAAGGTTTTTCATTATTGTGAAAGAAGAGTCATATACTGATTAATATTATGCCAAATAAACCATTTGAACGGTTCCTTTCGTTAACAATTTAAATAAACATTACTACTCTTGAATTCTGCCGTTCAAATAAATAAGATCCCAAATGGAGAATACTAGTTTAACTTTACACCTTTAAAACCTGCAAAGATAAATTTAAGGAATGCGTAACAATATAATTCATTTGGGTACACGAATCTTTATACTGTTATTTGCACTTATTCTTGTAGCCAAACTTGCCCTGGCACAAGAGGTATTAAAACCATTAAAAACAAATTTTCCCATCGTAATTGATGGGGTGCTTGATGAAGAAGTCTGGCAAAACACACCAATGATAACCGGTTTTAAAACGTTCAAGCCCGATTATGAAATGGATATGGGCTTTCGTACCAAAGTGTATATGGCCAATGACGAAGACAACATTTACTTTGCATTTATTGCCCATGATGATCCAAACAAAATTAAGACTTCAGTAGCCGCTAGAGATAAAATTCGGGACGACGACTGGGTTGTAGTTTATCTTGATACGTTCAATGATCAGCAGACCCTATATAGTTTTTATGTAAATCCCTCAGGTATTCAGATGGATGGCAAGCTCGCAGCTGGAAGAGACGATTTTGGTATCGATATGGTCTGGTACAGCGCCGGAAAAATCACCGACGAAGGATATGTAGTTGAAATCAAAATTCCTTTTAAGAGCATCCGGTATAGAAATGACGACCTGGTGGTGATGGGTATCATTTACGGCAGAAAAATCAGTCGATTTTCGGTGGAAGGTACATACCCTCCCCTTGATCCCGCGCAGGGCTCCAATTTGCTTACTCAAATGCAACAAATTCAATACAGGGGAGTAAATAAATTTACACTGCTTGAAATTCTGCCGGGTGTTACCTACACCAACCGTGCAATACATCAGGAAGGTGAATTAAAAACGGACATCAACAAAGCAGAAGTAAGCCTTACGGCAAAATATGGGATAACCTCCGATCTTGTTCTGGACGCTACGATAAATCCTGATTTCAGTCAGGTAGAGTCTGATGCAGGTCAGATAGATATCAACCAGCGGTTTGCCATATTTTTTCCAGAGAAAAGGCCATTTTTTCTGGAAGGAAACGAAACATTCAATTTCGCTGAAACCGGACGCAGGGATGCGGTGCGGTCGATTGTTAACACACGGACCATTGTAAGCCCACTCACTGCTGTTAAACTTACCGGGAAATTCGGCGGCCCACGAAATACCATAGCCTCCATTTATGCGTTAGATGAAGTACCCCCTGATGAAGTGGTTAACGGCGTTAAAAATGCAAAGATCGGTGTGTTCAGGTATAAAAGATCGTTTAAAGATGACAGCTATTTAGGTGCCGTATATACGTCCAGGAAACTCAATGGTCGTTTCAATCGGGTAGCCGGTATAGACGGCCAGATCCGCCTCAGCAAGTCAAGTACCCTGGAAGCACATTACCTCAGATCGTATGACCGGGATTCTGCGGAAATGGATGTGACCAAAGACTATTCGGCTAAATTCGGATATTCACGCCGTACCCGTAAAATGACGTACGGAGCCTCATTTGCGGACATTTCTGATTTTAAATCTGATGTTGGATTTGTAACACGGACTGAAACGCAAAGAGCAAACATATTTGTAAGTCCAAAAATTTATTTCGAAAAAAAACTGTTGAAAAGAATCGATCCAATACTATCCGCCACCTACTTGTATGACAAACCTTCGGCACTTTATGAATACAGCTACTGGGTTAATATGCGTTTCATACTTATACGAAACTCCAATCTATCACTAAGTTATAATGCAAAAAATGAAATTTTCCTAGATCAGAAATATAACAGAAATAATTTCAGATCATCCTTCAGCAGCCAGATAACCAAACGCATATTTTTTAATATATCATATGGGCAGGGAAATAAAATATTTTATTCTTCCGATGATCCTTACCAGGGTTATGGTTCAGATGCTTCCGCCTCTCTGAATCTGCAGGTATCAGATAATTTTAATTCCGAATGGCGATATAAGTATTCCGATTTTTTCAGAACCTCCACGGATGAAAAAAGTTATGATTTTTCCATTATCCGAAGCAAAAATACCTATCAGGTTAACAAGTACATGTTTTTCAGGCTAATTGTAGAGTATAATTCCTTCAAGGAGGAGTTGAGTTCTGATTTTCTTGCATCATTCACCTACATTCCGGGCACAGTGGTTCATATGGGCTTTGGAAGTCTGCACAAAAACACAATGTGGGAAAATCTGGAATACGTTCCGGGCGAAAACCTGATTCAAATTCAAAAAGGATTCTTCTTTAAAGCTTCGTACCTGTTCAGAAAGTAAGGATTGATTAGTCCGTCAGAACAAGCTAATTAAACTCAGAATCAGCTTTAGAATCAACCACTAATTATATCAATATAAATACCATTTTCTAATCATTTAACTGTGTATAGGTTATTTTCTGCTTTCACAACATTGCATGCCGTAAAGATCCTGTAACTTCCTGGCGGTCAATATTACTTAACCCAGAATTCTTTGGTCTAACCCGATGCACAACAACTTCGAGTTTTAGTGTCAAAGTCTAATAAAAATTCTGAGTTAGACGTCTCCCAACTGAGGGCGCATAATAATTTCTTCGATCACTGTATTTTTTGAAAGTGACCAGGCATTGTATATGGTATTAGCAATATCTTCTGACTCTATAAAGCGGCTTTCGGGCAGTTCTGTTCCGTCCCAGCTTGCAGTTAAGGTTGACCCTGGTATTATTGCAGTTACGCGAATACCGAATGGTTTCATTTCTTCTCTTAATACTTTTGTCATACCCAGCTGGGCATATTTTGAAATGCAATAGCTGGCGCCGTTCAGATACGGTGCGATGCCGGCAACCGAACAGATATTGAATACGTACCCTTCTTTTCGCTCCATCATGGCTTTTATCAATCCCCGAGTAATATGATACCCGCTATACAGATTGGTTTCAATCATCTTTTCTAGTGTTCCCTCATCTTCATCATGGATCTGACCCGATATAAAACTACCGATGTTATTGACAAGCACGGTTACATGTTTATTCAACCCGATTACTCCATTTATAAATTTCATTGCCGATTTCTTTTCTGACAAATCTGACTTGAATATATATACTTCAATGCCGGGATATGCTTTTTCAACTGCAATCTTTAGAGATTCCAGATCGGGGAAGTTCCTAGAGCATGTAATAATATCAAATCCATTCGCTGCAAATCTTTTTATTATCGCCCGCCCGATTCCTTTGGTGCCTCCTGTAACGACTATTAAATCTTTCATAATTTTTTTGCTCAATAATGGTTATATTCATGCAATTTAGCGTACAGATAACGCTTATAAAACAATTATCCTGTTCCAGGTCTGTATATGAAAAGTATAGGCAAGTATTTTATTTTCTTAGGTGTAACATTCACCAATCACGGGTCGTTCAGCACCTACTATAAGTTGTTTATTGATGAATGCGTTCAAATCGGTTTAAGCTCGATCGTTATTGTAAGTATCGTATCGGCTTTTATAGGTGCGGTTACAACTATTCAGACAGCCTATAACCTGGTGAGCCCTCTTATTCCACGTTACGTGATCGCTCAGGTTGTCCGCGATATGACCATACTTGAACTTGCACCTTCTATTACTGCAATTGTTTTTGCTGGCAAAGTAGGATCCAACATAGCCAGCGAACTAGGTACCATGCGAATAACCGAACAGATTGATGCACTTGAAGTTATGGGAATAAACTCAGCATCATATCTAGTGCTACCCAAAATATTGGCCACTTTTGTCATGTATCCGCTTTTAGTGATACTTGCTGCATTTTTATCCATTTTTGGCGGATATTGGGCAGGTATTGTGTCCGGAGTAATTTCCCCTGCGGATTATATCTATGGCATCAAGTTTGAACTCATCGAATTTACTGTAACATTTGCTATGATAAAATCATTTGTATTTGCCTTTCTGATCTCAAGTATTTCTTCCTATAAAGGCTATTTTACTTCTGGCGGAGCTCTTGAGGTAGGCAAAGCCTCAACAAGCGCAGTAACCAACAGCGTAATTGCGGTACTTTGCGCCGATTACCTGCTTGCACAATTGTTTCTTAATTAACTAAAATGGTATGATCAGGATTGAAAATATATCTAAATCTTTTGGAAATAAAGTGATTTTGAACAATATCAGCGGAGTGTTCAGGCGGGGTATAACTAACATGATTATTGGTGCATCAGGAACCGGTAAAAGTGTTTTAATTAAATGTATGGTAGGATTAGTTGAACCCGACGAGGGATATGTGTATTATGGCGACCGTGATTTTACTCATGCAGATCGTGCGGGGAGGATTGAAATTCGTCGCGAAATAGGGATGCTATTCCAGGGAGGAGCGTTGTTTGACTCAAAAAATGTAGAGGAAAATGTAAAATTCCCTCTTGACCAGCTTACTGACATGCCGGAAGATGAAAAGCTGGACCGAGTAAACTTTGTCTTAGAGCGTGTGGACCTCACTGGAGTAAATAAAAAAATGCCTGCTGAACTTAGTGGCGGAATGAAAAAAAGGGTTGGAATAGCCCGTGCAATTGTGAATAGCTCAAAGTATTTGTTTTGTGACGAACCAAACTCCGGTCTTGATCCAGTGACTTCCATTCGAATAGACAACCTTATCAAAGAGATTACAGAAGAATATAATATCACCACCATTGTGGTTTCTCATGACATGAATTCGGTGATGGAAATAGGCGAATATGTGATGTTTATGTATGAAGGAAGGAAAATATGGGAAGGAAGTAAAGAAAACATTATGGAAGCAGTGGAGGAAGAGCTTAATGACTTCATATTCGCTAATAAGATGATGCAAATAGTGAGAGAGAAATCCTCACTTTAACTCTTAATTATCATTAGACTTTACTGGTTTAAAATAAGGCATGTATGGTAACGCTTCCAAAATTGATTACCCGTGTATTTTCACTTTTCCTACCGCTGTAAATAACCGACATTTGCAATCCTTCAATCAGCGTCTGCTGCCAGTTTATTGACCAGTTGATGTTGGCTCCCGGATTCAGCCCCGCCAGCACTGCAAAGCCTGCTGGAGTGTTCATATCACCTGTAAAATCGACTTTTGAAAATTTGAGCATAACCTGAAAATTCGTTTTGCTGATTTTAGAAAATTTAAACTCACCTGCTAACTCATTGATCCATGCCGATTCGCCTTGTTCCGGATCCATTATATTGTTTCTGCTTCGAATACCGTATAACAAATTCATCCTTAAGTATGGATGTGGCTGCCACGAAAATGAAGGTCGCATCGTATTAGCGCTTATAATAAAATTCCTGTCATCCAGAAAGTCCGATTCGGAAAATTCTTTTGCATAATTGGCCACAAGTTTTACACTATACACCCTGCTGGCATTCATCCGTCCTGTAAAACTGAATTCCTTCTTCAACCGGTCTTCAAACCCCCCGGTAAGCAAATTAAGGTTTCGGAACTGATTATATCCTGCACTTATTCCATACGACGGGTTTCCGCGATTAAAAAACCAGGTTGTCCTGAAATTTTCCCGGATACTCAGTGTCTCCTCTCTGTCTAATGGTTTTATAAATGCAAACAACCTTGAACTTAATGCCGTATCGGTAATTTTTGAAACGGAATTCCATAAGGTTGAATTAGAGATTTTATTCAATAGCCTCTTGATCCCGCCTGATTTTCTCCAGGAATGTGGAAAGCTAAAATTAAGCCGGTAGTTAAAAGTATTTTCAAATGCATCAATGTAATCACCACCGGGAATAAATATTTTTGCATAGTTCTTTTCATCAATGTTCACCGCAAGGAAAAATTCATTCAAATCCTGAATGCCGTCGCCGTTCTGGTCCATCCATGTATAGCTTCCCTGGCCGGTGGGTACCTGAATATATACAAATTCTTTTTTCAATTCCCGACTATTTGAAATTGAATATGTCAGTTCGTTTTTAAATAAATTATCGAAAAAAGACCCATACCAGTCGATCCGTCCTTTCAGACTTTCGCCACTTCCAAAGTCAACTCCTTCTCCTTTGTTCTGAAGATCGCGGTAAGAAAGAAGTACACTGATATTCTGAAGCCGGTTTATGCTATTTCTGTATGAAAGGCTTACTGTTTGCGACTGGTTGCTCTCCACTATCTCACCCTGGTATGGCGACCGGTCATTCCTCAACTTATAGTCCAGACCAAAGTATGATTTTTCAGATTCAAGGCTGCGTAGGTAAATAACATGTTCGGTAAAGTGATTGGCACTATTTATGAGTGAATCTGCCCGGTATTCCTCCTGTTCTTCAATATGTAATGCATAACCAGGCCGAATTTTACCTATTCCATACGAAAGGTCCGCATATAGCTTTTGCCAACCTGAACGTATGCCAGCCGGATCATTATCTGACAGAAACATCTTCGAAATCAACCGGGCACTTCCTAATTCTTTGTTAAAATTCAGGGTATTTTGAAAGCCATTTACCAGATACCCCTTTTTTCGATGCGAAAGTGTGTAGTCAAGCACGTTGTAATCATCCTTTTTTGCAGCGATTGTCATACTGATCAGCAGGTCCTCCGAGGGATCGTCTTTTTCATCAGGTTGATAACTCCAGTCCCGGTCGAACTCCACACGCCTGAATCGGTCTATATAGGTGAAATTATTGCTAAGATATACGATTTCCGCCATGCTGTTAAATGTGTAAGCCGAACCACCGATTTTTCTTCCGGTAGATTCAATCGTAAAATTGATGGCGCTTCCGGCATTGTTGTTATGATCAGCATCCGAGAATAGATTTTTATCACTGTCGGAAAATGATACTTCAGCTATAATATTTTCGAAATCATTGATTTGATAGCTGGCGCCTGCACCAACCATTTGTTTTTTGGAAGGAGACGGAATGATTTTGTAAGGTACATATTCGCCCTGGCGTACACCTCCTACAGGCATTACCCACTCAAATACTTTCCCGTTTGCCGTAGTGATTTTCTGAACATAATTACCTTTGTTCTGACCTGTTTTCGTAAACTTTACTTCCCAGAATGCACTATCAGGGTGAATGGAATATACAAATACCTCATTATTACCGATGATAATCTTTTTATAAAGGATCCTCTTTGTGTCGTATCCTACACTGTCGGCTCCTGACCGGAAAGCAGAATCAAGATTATCCCCAACACTGCTCAACAACCGTTTATCTTCATCCCGCAAATCAAAATTCGGTCTGTTTTTATTATCTTTTTCACTATACGCATTTACAAACAGCGTCCATTTTTTTATCTCTGTTGAATGGTTTACAGCTAATACCGACCTGGAATAACTGTTAGCGGCGTACTCGTAATCCACCCTTATACGGGAAAATTTAGTGATAGTGATCCTGGATGTAAAAATGATTTCTCCAAGATTGTAATCAATCGTATAATCCAGGTCAAATCCCCTTTTTAATTGCACTCCATCAAGGTAAATTTTTTCAGAATTGGCCAAAACAATAACAAAATCGCTGCCATCAGGCCCTTGTATCCGGTAGGGTCCCAATACGCCTTCGATAGATGCTATTTTTACCGTGGCAAATTTCCCCTTAGCTATCGAAGCTCCAATTGTAGTCCGGGACCGGGCTGAATTAGTACCAAACAAAACACCCTGCACGTTTTTGTAATACTTCAAAAAACGGGAATGTTGGTTGGAAAGCACAATATCCCCACCTGTAACAGAAAACCGGTCATTAAACAGTTTCATATACACATTGTCAAAATCCTGAAGTTGTGCTGTAGAACCTTCTGGCTGAAATGGGATTTTCTGGTCTGTGATCGATGCCTGGATAAAAAGATCGTCTGCAAGTTTTCCTTCCATTACCAGGTTGAGTGAGGAGTTTACAAACAGATCCTGATTTGTACCCAGTGTGAATCCACGGCTCAGTCTTCCGCTCGTATTCACAGTACCGGTTTCAAATAACTGTACGCGTTTTGTTATCACTGGATTTTTAACGCGTTCATAGTCTTTAAAATGGGCGGTGCTGTCATATTCATTTAACGTCCGGCTGAAGAACGGGCGCGTTTCAATGTCAATCACACGGTAGCATACTTCCACTGAATCGAGCAATTCAATCTCACTGTGGATAATCAATTTATTCGCCTGGGAATCCCACGTATATTCAACCTGCAAACTTCCCGGAGTATGTATAATGAATGTTGACGGATCGATAACGAGACCCAAGGTATCGGTGGGTTCTATGAGCACTTCATTTTCTTTCACCCACTGACACTTGCGGTTATCGTTAATCTGACCAACCACAATCCCTGTTATGGCAGAAAAAATCATCAGAAAAATCAGCCGCTTCATTCTTCAACAAGAGGTAATTCAATAAAGAATTTTGTGCCTGAACCCATGTGGGTTTCAAACCATATCTGACCTCCTGATTGCTCGATACCATGTTTGGCAATTGCCAGGCCGATCCCAGATCCTGAATCCTTGGTACTAAAACCCGGAAGAAAGATCTTATCCCTGATAGCTTCGTCTATTCCGGGTCCATTGTCGGATATTTCTATCAAAACGTTTTTTCCAGAAACATTCACTTTTCCCTTAATGACAGGTGTCCTTACTTTTGAAGCCTGAATGCCGTTGAGAATTATATTCGTTATGATTCTTCCCATAAGTTTTACATCACCCGTTACATTTATGTGATCCACCTCAGCCTGGAGATCCACCTCAGCGTCACCTTCATTTTTATGCAGATCAAATGTATTTCTAAGTAATGTTACAATATTAAAATTTTTCATTTCAGGTATCGGCATTTTGGCAAATGCACTGAATGAAGAGGCGATATCTTTTAGTACCTCCACCTGATGAAGTAATGAATTCACCACTTTTTCAACATCTTTCAGGTCAAGGTTTGCTTTACCGGCTAACCTCCGCTGAAGTTGTTGCAAGGTGAGTTTCATGGGCGTCAACGGGTTTTTTATTTCATGAGCAACGTGTCTGGCGATTTCACGCCAAGCAAGTTCCCGTTGATTTCTCGCCAATGCCTCCCGGCTCTTTTCAAGGTTTACGATCATACTGTTATACTCCGTTACCAGTCTTCCAAGTTCATCCTGTGAATTCCAGTCAATCGGTTCATTATAACCTGAAAACGACATTTTATTCAGCTTTTCGGTAATAAGTTTGAGGGGGATTACCAGTTTTTTTGATGCTAAATAGCTGATCACAAGAAGTGAGATAAACAGCAGGCTGAAGATATTCAGAATATTTGTCAGGATCTCTGTTTGTTGCTGTTCTAGTACATCTTTAAAATGGAAAAATGGCAGGCTCAGTATTCCGATTAACCGGCCTGTGTCAGATGTTTTCACCGGAATAAATGTAATGCTGTAACCCAATTTTCCGACCTGGTCTTCATCAATGTAATAACTGACTGCACGCCTGATAATCTGTTCATATGCGATGGGTTTAATATATCTGGATATTAACCCTTTTCTATATATGTCAGGCTGGGTTGAAGCGATCAACCCTCCCGAAAGATTATAGAGATCAGCATCTGTATCCAGCAGCGCAGCAGTAGTCCGCAAGCTTTCAGACAATTCTTCCTTCATTGAAGGGGACATCAGGAAATTGTCAAGTTTCTGTTGAATGGCCAGCGATAAAATATTTCCTGTCTCAACATACTCCTCCTGAATACCCGACTTTGAGGTAGAGCTTAACAGGCTGAGCGTAGTGACGCTCACAAGGATAAGCGGCAAAATAAACGCAAAATTAATATAAAGCTGTATCCGGGTAGCAAATCCGAATTCGGTTTTATTGGATATTTTGGATAAAGAAAAAACAAACAGCAGAACACCGTAAATCAGGATAAGAACCAGAAACAAATAAGAAAAATTTGAAAAACCTTCTATGAATGTGTGTCCTCCGGCCGACACCACCAACGTCGTCCTGGATAGCGTTGGAATGGCTACATGAAAAACACCGTTAATCTGAACTCCGTTTTCAAATATTCTTTTATTTGATAGTACGCGGGGGTCAAATGCTGATAAATAATTAAACTCACCGGTATGATATGCCAGTTCATTTCCTGAATATAGTGCATAACTCACCTTTAATAACCCTGATGGCAGTGCAATACGGCTGTCAACCAGTAATTCAGGATATACATTCCGTTGGATGGTTCTTTTCTGTCTTAAATCAAGAATGATGTGCCCAACAACCATATTATAACGTGTGATATTAATGTATGCCTGGTATCGTTTAAAAAACAGGTCGGAACTAAACCTGCTGACAAGATACACGTCGTCGAACTGTGTTGAATTTTGACTCGCAGCATACCTGTTGAAATAGGTATTATAATCCCTGTTTGATTCCTGGTCGGTAAATGATTTCCCCTCCTGGTCAAACAACAATATCTGTACGCTGTATTTTTCGAGATACTTGCCAAGATACACTTGTCGGATTTTACGGCTTATAACATCCTTCGACACAAAAGGGGACGTCATCCAGTTTTTGATAAAAGGGTCGCTCCTGATTTTTTCAACGGCGTCGTTGATTAAATATTCGGCGAAGTAATCTTCTTCAATCAGGGTCTGGGCATATTTTTTAATATCACTGGTAGTTCTGAAAATTTCAAGATTCTGAATAGCAAACGCACCAATTGCACTGCTTATCACAACGCTACTCAGAAAATAAAGCAACGCCCGATAATTATATTGAAGAAAATAGTGATATATACCTGAAATAAACATTAACACCAGATAACCGGCAAATACTGAAATCAGAAACAGTACGGGAAAATTATTTTCAAATACTAAAAATATGGCAGTGCCGACAATCAATGAAATGACCAGCCATTGTTTCTTTGCTCCTGAGGCGACAAGCCAAGTCTTGAAAAAGGTATGAAAAAGCAAGTAAAAACTGATTGAATTTATTATAAAAACGATTAGAATGGCAATTTTCTTGAAATCAACTTCAAGTGAGTTAAAAATATTCATCGATATTAGAGAATTGTCATATATATCTCGGAAGATCAGAAAATGAAATGTAATGACATAATACAATACCAGTATGGAGATGACGGATATAAATGCTTTTAACCTATTTGCAAGTTTGGATATGCTCCTTACAAACCAGTAGCGATTAGCTATCCGGCCGGCCAAGACAGAAAATGAGAGAATAAATAAGGCAAATAAAATCAGATCAGATAAATTACTAAGAAGCCAGGAAGAGGCATATGATCGTGAATTGAACCACGGAATTTCATCTGTAAATCCACTGCTAACCAGTAATTTGCTAACTACAAATATGATCACCCATGCTATAAGCAGTAGCGGTAGAGCGGCATACTTTTTCTCATCAGTTTTTCTAATTAATATCCGGAATAAAAACAGAAAAATTGATGCCATTCCAGTAAAAATGAAGCCTGCACCCGCATATTGTAATGCGGTATTTGACATTTTATAGGTATCGCCGATATCATAGGAAAATACAAATTCTTTGTTATAATAAAATCCTGTTAAATCTTCTGTTTCAATAGGTGTGAAAGCTATCTGGGAGTGGTGAATTATTTTTGTATTCCAGGTTATCTCAAGATATTGGTTTGAAACAGGCGGTTCGTATATCAGCGGTATGATTGCCATTAATCTGATATTACCTGCTTTTGAGGTAACTTGCCATTGCCTGATCAGGCATTTCCAGCCTGCATATTCATAAAATATGACGTCTTTCTCTTTATTTATCGCCCGTAATTGAGGCACTATTTTATTATCAGACCAGAATACAAGTCGGTTGTTGCTATAGATAAAAAATGAATAGGACGAAGGGTAGGATAAAAACGATGTTTCCAGTAAATCAGTCCTGCTCAAGTATTCAAGCAATGGTTGAAACTCGCTGCCGCATCGTGAAATTTCATCCCCAAGCCGGATTCTGATCTCTTCAATAAATATTTCTTTATTCCTTTTTGTTTTCGATATTATGAGTGCTGACAGCCCTGATATCAGTAAAACCAGCCCGGTTACAAATAGAAATTTCCACGATTTATTCATCATTGCTTAGCACCAAATTAAAAGTGCATTGTTACCCTCTTATTTTCAGCCAGTTACAATACAATGTATGCAAATATGTTAACACTTTAAATAAACCTGCCTTTCTTCGAGGCAGGCAATGCCCGTGTAAATATATACAACCCTGAATTTATGGAGATAATTGTTAAAATTCCTCTTTCTTATGACTCCATAAATACATACATCTTATAGAAAATGACTATAGCCGTATGTTTGGCTTATCACTTCATTTATGGCCTGGAAATTGACGTACAGAGCGAACCGGGGCTTTTAGCCCCATTTGATGAATGAAAGGATTTAAAAAGTAAAAGGGTTGAAGCCCGTGTTTGTATTCGTTGCTTATTTCCGCCATAAATGGCGGAGATAGTCAGCTTCAAAACAGACATTACCGCACCAGGTAATGAAGCTGATAATCTACTAATTAAGAATATTTCAAACATCCTATTCTTCATCCAACCAATCAGAGTTTTATTCAGATTAATGATTAACACCCTCTCTCATCATCCTTATTTCGATGGTCTGTGAGGAAACCTGAAATTTTTAATATACTTTTCTGGCTACAGCTGAGATAACCCATCGTTCCATTTCATCACCAAGATCCAACTCAACAGCCTTTTCCTTTAGTTTTTCAATTTCATCATTAATTGCTGAAATTTCCTTTGTTAATTGATCTCCTGGTACTAACAACCGGCCGGCAAATTCATTAGCATGTCTCTCATACCAATCAAGATCATTGGGGTCAAGTGATTGAATAATATCCAGCCAGTCTCCGGCATTTTCAAAATTTTGATCCAGATAAAAATTCCTGTGAAGTACTA
>JACZXH010000011.1 GCA_022571715.1 Bacteroidota bacterium
AAGAATACCCGGTAAACTACCTCGATGAACTTGCGGCGCAGTCGCGTTTTTTCCGCAGGATGTTTAACAGTTATACGTTATTCAGCTATGCCACCATAGATGATATACTGGGTGAATCCAGATGGGTAGCGGACAGAAAGTATCACCACCATGTTAATACTACATCCAGTTTCATATTATGGAACGATAATGGTGATTTCAGATGGGAGAAGTTACCGATGCAATTACAGATTGCCCCCTTCACAAACATGATTGTTCGTGATTTTAATGGCGACAACTACCCCGATGTGCTGATCGCAGGGAATGACCATTCTTACGATGTATCCACTGGTTACTACGATGCAAACAAAGGATTCATTTTACTGAGTAGAGGCGGTTCATCTTCATTTGATTTGTTGATGCCTCACCAAAGCGGTTTGTGGTTTCAGGGGCAGATGGGGTCACTTCTTTATTTTGAAGGGGATACTTCACTGGTGGTTGGGGGTATCAACCGGGGCAAAATTGTGGTGTTCGAACATAAAAAATAGTGGATGCGGGCAGGAAGAAACTGCCGTTCCGACCCCGTCATTCTGAGCGAATGTGCCCGTTAACCCTGGGGGAACGCCTTAGCAGCAGCCGGCAGGAAGAATTTGTAACCTACTACCCGGATAAATAATAACAGATCCTTCACTCGCACATAGGATGACGAATGTGGCGTAATGCATTGACTAGCGAAGTTTTCTTAAATCACCCTGGTATTTTTTGATTACAGATCTCATTTTTTCCAGATCGGTATTTGTCTGTTCAATCTGTAGCCTGGTATTTTCGATTCGTTGATTCAGGGCCAGAATTTCAAGTTCCAGATTTTCAAGCATTTTTAGCATCCTTTCCCGTTCGTCAGTTGCCTGCTGCAACTGCCCAGAAAAAGTTTCGCCATCATGTACCAGGGTACGTTGTTGCTTTTCGGTATATGCAATAGCCTGTTCTGCTTCGCGCATTTTCTTCCGGATAAGATCTTCCTGGTAGACAACCGGCAATTTCTCCATAAATATTTTCAATGCGGTGTTTACCAGTTCTTCACCTTCTTCACCTGCAAGCAACGTACCAGGGTCGAGAGCGATCCATATTGTCCCAAGGCTGTCTTTTTCGCTTATACGCACATAATACAGGGCTTCCGGATAAAATGCATCCGGTAGCTTAAATTCTTCCATCTGATAAAAATCACGTTTACGACGTAATTTTGCCATTTCTCCTGCGTATTCAACCCAGAAATCGAGAACTTTGTCGCGAGTGCCATTGATAATGACACTGAATCCCTGGAATTTTGTTGCGTTGATGTTGCCTGATTCATTCCTGACTTTTTGCGCATAACCGGATAATGGAATGATAATCGCAGCAATAACGAACAAAACCTTTACTTTAATGAAACCGTTTACAATTCGCATAACATTTGAAATTTATTTGGTTCAGCAACTATAAACATACAATTTCTATAATTCAACAAATATCCGGCCAATGCATAAAAATATTTTAATAACAGGCGGTACAGGAACAATTGGTATTTCTGTTTCGGAGTTGCTGACCAATCGCGGTCACCGGGTTCGAATTTTGTCAAGATCAGCACATGACAAAGCAGATTCATACGATTATTTCACGTGGGATCCTGTCATTGGCAAAATGGAGGATGCTGCTTTTAAGAATGTTGATGTTGTCATTCACCTGGCAGGTGAAAGTATTGCCGGCAAAAAATGGACAAAAACCCGAAAAAAATTGTTAACAGACAGCAGGGTAAACACTGCAATATTTATTAAGGATGTAATTTCAGGCATGGATGAAAAACCTGAGGTTCTTATATCTGCTTCGGGTACCGGATACTACGGATATGATACCGGCTCAGTAGTAATGAAAGAAAACAGCCGGTTTGGAGATGATTTTCTTGCAACCCTTGTAAAAAAGTGGGAGACTGTCGCTGATTCGTTCGAGGAACTGGGCATGCGGGTGGTAAAATTCAGGACCGGGCTGGTGTTAAGCAAATACGGAGGTGCATTGGAAGTCATGACCAGACCTGTAAAAATGGGTATCGGATCGCCTTTAGGACGCGGTGATCAGATAATAAGCTGGATTCATGCGGATGACCTGGCGGCTATGTATGGCTACGCGGTTGAAAATACGGCACTGAAGGGCGTTTATAATGCGGTATCTCCCGAACCTGTAACGAACACCAATTTTATGAAGACGACAGCAAAGGTTTTAAAAAGACCGTTTTTTATGCCGAATGTGCCTTCATTTGTATTGAAAATGATGTTGGGAGAAATGGCGTCGCTGGTAACCGGTGGAAACTATGTATCTTCAGAAAAAATCTGCAATGAAGGTTTTGATTTTAACTATAATCATCTGGAAGAAGCATTAGAAAATCTGCTGCTTTCGTAGCGAATCAGCAAATTATTCTTAAAATTTGAAATAGCCTACTTCGAAAATATGAATGATGAAAAAGATATATTGAACAATGGTCCGCACGGAGCTGAGATATCATCTGATGAGGAAAAGCGTATCCGACAGGCATTTAAAGACAAGGATTGGGCGGAAATTAAAAGTACCGACTCGTGGGTAATATTTAAGGTAATGGCTGAGTTTGTACAGGGATTTGAAAAACTGGCAAAAATCGGACCTTGTGTTACCATATTTGGCTCAGCGCGTTCAAAGCGTGGTTCGGAAAACTATCTGATTGCACAACAGATTGGTGCAAAACTGGTGGAACACGGCTATGGCGTCATAACAGGCGGAGGTCCTGGTATTATGGAAGCTGGCAACAAAGGAGCCCGCGAAGCCGGGGGCAAATCTGTGGGCCTGAATATTGAACTTCCAAATGAACAGTTCAGCAATATTTATATTGATCCGGATAAACTGATTGATTTTGATTATTTCTTTGTGCGGAAAGTAATGTTTGTCCGCTATTCTCAAGGTTTTATTGCAATGCCGGGAGGGTTCGGTACCTTAGACGAATTTTTTGAGGCGCTGACGCTTATACAAACCCAGAAAATAGGCAGGTTTCCTATAGTGTTGGTTGGGCGTACCTTTTGGGGTGGATTAATAGACTGGATTGAAAACATCGTACTTACCAAAGAAGCTAATATCAATGCCGAGGACATGCTCCTGTTCAACATCGTGGAAAGCCCGGCCGAAGCCGTAGATGTTATTAACGAATTTTATTCGAAGTATCTTCTCACACCCAATTTTTAGCCTTGAAATTTTCTGATTATCTATCTGTTTTAAGCCTGGTGACATTGTTAGGCTACATTGCCTTTAACGAAGCCCGTGACAACGAACCGGATGACAAACTGTTTCCCGGATTTGCAAGTCAGGACATTGCACCCGGAAATTATGTTGCCAAAAGTATTACCCTGCCAGAGCAACTAACCTTTGCGGGCGAACAAGTACCTCTTAACGAACCTGAAGTCATGGAACGGCTGGACCGGGAATTACATATAAATACGTACTGGCACAATAACACAATTTTTATTATTAAACGTGCGCACAGGTGGTTTCCTGAAATAGAAAGTGTACTTGCTGAAGAAGGCGTACCTAATGATTTTAAATACCTTCCTGCGATTGAAAGCAATTTTTTGAATGACACTTCACCTAAAAATGCGGTTGGTTTCTGGCAAATCAGGAAATCAACAGGCAGGGAGATGGGCCTTGAAATAACACGTGAGGTGGATGAGCGCTACGACCCTATAAAATCCACTCGCGCGGCCTGCAAATACCTGAATAAAGCGTATAAAAAATTTGGAAACTGGACCATGGTAGCAGGCTCCTATAACCGGGGAATGTCCGGTATTCAACGTGCCATCGAAAAACAGAAAACGGATTCGTATTACGACCTTCTCCTGAATTCGGAAACCTCCAGGTATGTGTTCAGAATTCTTGCCATTAAAGAGATCATTGAAAATCCTGAAAATTATTATTTCAACATCAACGATGACCATTTATACAATCCATACGAAGTAGAATATGTGGAGGTTACGGAGACGATTCCTGATCTTGTTGAATTTTCTGAAAAACAGGGTATAAACTACAAGCAGTTAAAGTTGTATAATCCATGGTTGAGGCAGAATAGGCTTACTATCAGGGGCAACAAAAAATACCTGATTGCCATTCCGGGTTAATCGAAAACGTAGCAAGAATAAATCCAAAAAAAAGGAACAGGTATAATGATTCCGAAAGAAATACTGGAAATTATGAGAGCATTCAGGTGAGTGGTGGGAAAAGGGAAGTATCTTTTTCATCAAGGTTGTTATTTTCAGATCTAAAAACCGAAAGTAATACTGAATAATTACCTTTACATTAGAAAAAACGATTTAGAAAAAATGAAAAATGAAATTTTAAAATACCTATTTATAGGAATGATTCTCTGCATTGCTCTTCTGACGTTAAATTGTGGTGGTGGCCGCAAGGAAGCAACGGTAGAACCCGACCCAATGGATGACAAAGGTATCGGCCCGGTTTCCAGTGTAGAATTTGGAAGCAAAATTGATATGGACCTTGCCAAAAAAGGCGAAGAATTATATGGCCAGATGTGTACCGCATGCCATAGGCAGGATCAGGATTTTATCGGGCCTACGCCAAAAGGTATAATGGAAAGAAGATCGCCGGAATGGATCATGAACATGATCCTTAATCCGGAAGAAATGGTACAAAAGAATAAAATTGCAAAAGATCTGCTTATCAAATACAATGGCGCTCCAATGGCTAACCAGGATCTGACTGAAGAGCAGGCAAGAGCAGTCTTAGAGTATTTCAGGACGCTTTAGTCCACTTTCACTTTCCGCTTCGGACGCCTATTGTAAAGCCGGTATCTATTGGCTTCAGTGCCTCCGTCGCAATCCCAAACTATGATAGCGGACGATAGTACGCCCTGGGGATTAATACTTTTGGTACCCAACAGGCATGTTGCTGTCATTTGTACTTAGCTGATAAAAGGATTTTTAGCTGAATGCTTAGATAATTTGTGCAAGCTTGAATTTTCTTTGAATAATTTTACCGTCACGTGATAATTCCAGCCTGATCACCCGGTTTGGTTTGGAGTTAAATAGGCCGTTGATTTCATCAAGCTTAAGATTAAGTGTAGGTTGATTGTTAATCCTGATTACTTTATCCCCTACTTTTATATCTGCCTTACGTGCAGAGGAGTTTTCTCGTACTTCTATAATTTCAAACTTATTTAAATACAGCCCATGGGCTTTAATAATAATCCCACTCATGTTATAATTGAAGGGGTTTTTATATGTACTGTTTTTTTTCATGTAAACAAAACCATCCATAAAATTGAAGATAATTTTAAATCTAGAGAAGATACCTCCGCCCAGTGTGCCGTTTCTGTATATTTTTTTATAATCCTGACCATAGGACTGATAATCAGGAAAAGTGGTAATCACATGTTCAAACTTAAATTTATCCAAATCCAGCAATTTTACTCTTGCAATCTCACCGATTATATCGCCGCCAAGACCACGGCCAAGGTGGCTTCTGATTTTATTATCTGGTATATGGATATCACTACTTGATTCCTCATTCAGCATCAGTGCATGGCTGGCGCCGGTATCCAGCATCAGTCTTGCTTGAACCTCACTACCATCGTAAAACACAACACGTGCCATGCAATAGGGTTTAGTGTCTTCTACTGTGATGGGCATTGCGTAATACTTTTTGTTCTCACTAATTTTCTTTTTTGCAAATGCTTCAGGCTCGTAAAACGTCATGGTTTTTTTCCGGTAGTTGATTTCGACGATAAACCGGCTGAAAAGTTCATAACCAAGAATGCCTTGGATATTATGACCAAGATAATTTCTTAACTGCAACAAGTCTTCTTCAAGCACCAATAGGGAATGACCTGTACCTTTAAGCCCACTAATATCCAATGATACACCAGAAGCAATGTATGCATCAATAAGTTTTTTCCCGCCTACTCCCGGAATGGGGATTATTCTTGTGTAATTAATATTAAGAAGGTCGGTAAATGTTTTATCAGTAAGAATGGCGGTTCGGATACCAGTATCAACAATAAATTTTAATGGAAGTGTGTTGTTCAAAATCACTTTTACCACTACCAGATTACCTATTAATTCTATAGGTACCGTATATTTAGTTTTACCTGGGGGCAAATTGAATCCCAACCGGGTTTGTGCAACCACAACAGGCGAAATCAATAATAAGAAGCCAATTATAAAAGCAACAAGTGCTTTAATTAAATTTTTCATGCAGCCGGTAAGTAAAAATACAACTACAATTATATTGTGTTAGCACATCAAGGTTCCAAAAGAATACATGATATTGATTTATCTATACGGATAAGTAAAGATAATGATTAATAAAATCATGAAAAAAATAAATAAACCTGATGAAGATCATTTTGAGAATAGGGACCATTTGTCTAATTTCAAACTTTTAATTTTCACCTAACATTTAACTAAACCTTAATTCTAAAAAAAATCTGTTTTATGGGAATGGAAAGATGCAGTTTTGAAAAAGTGGTTGATAGTTTAAGATTAATTTGAAATTTGCAACATGTTTAAGCATTATTTCAAAAGAAATAATAGAAGATAGAAATTGGACTGATCATATCACTGATTCTGTTTATACTGTTTTTATTGCGGTAATCATCTGGATATTCAGGCTGGGTAAAGGATTTTTGATGGGATGAAAAACCTGATACTGAAAGAAGATAAATCTGGAAAAAAATTTACAATAGTAACTGATATTAAATAATACACTACATATTATGAAAAAGAGAAATTCAATAACAGCTTTCATAATTTCTTTCATGCTTCCGGGCATTGCTTCTGCCCAGGTTAGCGAAGGAGGAGCACTAAGTCAGGAAATTATGGTTATGGCCATTTTCTCAGTGCTGATGTTAATGGTATTTGTGCTGATAGCAGTCATTTTTTCACTGGTGACGCTTAAGAAAGCAATCCGCTAAAAAGTAAACAGAACAGCCCGGCGGAATATGGGAGTTGGACGACCATTTGCGACTATGGTGAACTTATTTGGTTTTATTTTACCATAACTTTCTCAGAGTATATTTGGTTGTGTATCAAGTATTTAATTTTAGCCCGAAATTAAACCGTAAATAATCGAACTCCGTTCAATTTGAGATGTGCGAATCGGAAAGTCATTAGTTAACCGTATTGTTAGAACATTTTGGGTTGTTGCCTCTTGCAGAACTTCCGAATAGGAGTTAATAACTTCTTTCGATGGTCAGCATATTGTGTTTTGTTCGCTAATGCTCATGTTTGTTCTTTGTGCAACCATTTTTCTACGTGTACAGGTTTGTAGTAACCGAGTTTTTCGATCAACCTTTTTGGGTCGTCGTCAACAAGTAAAAGGTTTTTATTTTCATTTTTCAGAAAACCGTTTTCTTCCATAGTGTCAAATAGGGATATCAGCGAATTGTAGTAGCCGTTTATATTGTACAGACCGATGGGTTTTTGAACCAGTCCGAGCTGTGCCCAGGTCAGGATTTCAGCGAGTTCTTCCAGCGTTCCGAAACCACCGGGCATGGCAATAAACCCGTCTGCCAGTTCAGTCATTATTTGCTTTCGTTCGTGCATAGAGTTTACTTTAATCAACTTTGTAATACCCTGGTGATCAAATTCTTTTGCGACAAGAAATCGGGGGATCACCCCGGTAACCTCTCCGCCCAGCGACAGAAATTCGTCTGCCAGTATTCCCATTAGTCCGATGCTGCCACCTCCATATATCAGCTGGATGTTATTTTTAACCATTTCTTTGCCAAATTTTTTGACTTCTGTAATATACTGCGGACGATTGCCGGTTTCCGATCCGCAGAAAACACATATATATTTCATTTATTTAATTTTATGAATTAAAATGCAAGGAACGAATTTAGAAAATAAATCATAAGATTATGACAGACAGAAAAAATATAACCTCCGGTACAAAATGGGAAGATATAGTTGGATATTCGAGAGCCGTGCGAATTGGTAATATAGTTGAAATCTCAGGGACGGTAGCAGTGAAAAACGGTAAAATTGTCGGTCCTAAAGATCCTTACATTCAGGCCAAACGAATTTTTCAAATAATCGAAAGCAACCTGAGGAAGGCGGGTGCTACATTGAAAGATGTGATTCGGACAAGAATGTATGTGACGGATATCAGCCGGTGGGATGAGGTAGGGAAGGCTCATTATGAGATTTTTAAAGCGATAAAGCCGGCAACAAGTATGATCGAAGTGAAGTCGCTGATCGATCAGGAATTTATGGTTGAAATAGAGGTTACTGCTGTAGTTTCATTGGATGAATAATATAGTTCACCTGGATGCTCAGTTTAGAATCCAATTTTCAGACATAAGGCGACTGTAGTTATTTTTCTATTTCAATTGTTCTGCACAGCGTTGACATGGGTATGTCCGAAGTTTTATTTTCAAACGGATTCTTCAGATCGGCTCCAAGTTGATTACTAATGATTCTTTGACCCTACAATGAACAAAAATTAATGGTTTTGCATATAACCTTCCCATTTTTCAAGGACGGCTGCAAAATCATCAGGTAATTCAGAATCGAACTGTATGAATTTTTTGGTATGGGGATGTATAAATCCCAGGGTTTTTGCATGCAGTGCTTGGCGGGGAATGATTTTAAAACAATTCCTAACAAACGCACTATATTTGGAAAAAACAGTTCCTTTCAGGATCTGATCGCCGCCATAGGTGGCATCGTTAAAAAGCGGATGCCCAATATATTTCATATGCGCCCTGATCTGGTGTGTCCTGCCTGTTTCGAGATCGCATTGCAGGAGCGAAATATACCGCAGGCGTTTCAGAACCTTGTAATATGTAATGGCACGCCTCCCGAAATCTCCCTCGGGGAATGCAGCCGTAACACGCCGGTCTTTAAGGCTTCTGCCAAGATGTACATCAATAGTTCCGGCATCATCCTTCGGTTCTCCCCACACAAGGGCATAATAAGTTCTTTCGATGGTATGATCAAAAAATTGCTTTGCAAGGTGGTTCATTGCCGTTTCTGTTTTGGCAATTACCAGCAATCCGGAGGTTCCTTTGTCGATCCGGTGTACCAGTCCGGGCCGTCCGTCATTGTCTTTCATTGTAGGAAGTTGCTGAAAATGGTAGGTAAGGCCATTTACAAGTGTACCTGTCCAGTTTTTATAGGCTGGGTGCACAACCATGCCGGCTGGCTTGTTTACAACCAGCAGTTCGTCGTCTTCATACTGGATGGACAACGGGATATCTTCAGGTATTAGTTCCGTATCGTGGGGAGGATCCGGAAGGTATATCTTTATTTCATCGCCTGGGTGTACTTTGTGGTTGGCTTTTACTTCCTGATCATTTAATTTAATGAAACCGGACTTTACAGCGGCCTGTATCCGGCTGCGTGATATATTAGGCAACCGGTCAATCAGAAATTTGTCTATCCTCAGAAGTGCCTGACCAGGATCAACCTTGATGTGATGATGAATAAAAAGGTAGTCATCATGCGAAGTCTCTTCTGAAATAAGAGGAATATCAGGCATACCACAAAGATAGAAAATTCCGATGGGGAGTGTACATTTGCCTGCATGCTTTTAATTCCAAAAAAAATTCCGTTTTTACAGGAAATAAGGGACCCATTATTTGCCCGAAAGGAAATCAGATTTTTAATAAAAAGAGAAGATGTGATCCATCCACAGATTTCCGGCAACAAATGGCACAAGCTAAAATATAACCTCGAAGAGGCAAAAAGTACGGGACATGATACCTTACTAACCTTTGGTGGCTCCTACTCCAATCATATTTATGCGATGGCTGCTGCTGCCAAAGAGGTGGGTTTTGCGTGCATCGGAGTGATCCGCGGAGAGCCGGTAGTACCGCTTAATCCTACCTTACAATTTGCCGTGAAAGCAGGTATGCGACTACACTTTGTAACAAGAGAAAAATATCGGGTTAAAACAGAAGCATCATTTATTGCAGACTTGAAGCAAAAATTTGGTCCGTTTTATCTGATACCCGAAGGGGGGACAAATCAACTGGCCGTGAAAGGCGCCACGGAAATTATCGATGAATCCATGGGGACATTTGATTATATATGTTGCCCAGTAGGAACAGGTGGAACTATTGCAGGAATTGTATGTGGCCTTCACGGGAGAAGTAAAGTCATCGGATTCCCGGTTTTAAAAGGTGATTTTCTGGGTGCAGAAGTGAAAAAACTCGTAAAGGAATATTCTGATCGATTCTACCATAACTGGTATTTAATGCAGCAGTATCATTTCGGGGGATATGCAAAATTTACCAGGAAGTTAATTCATTTTATCAATGCATTCAGGGAGCAGCATTCAATTGCCCTAGATCCTGTTTACACGGGCAAGATGATGTACGGAATTTTTGACCAGATAAGGAAGGGGTTTTTCAAAAAAGGATCAAAGATAATTGCCATTCATACAGGTGGGTTGCAGGGAATTGCCGGTTTTAACGAGCGATTCGGTGAGTTACTAATATGACTATTTGCAGATGAACTTTATTCAACGCACTCATTTGCCATTCCGAATCGCTTTCAAACGGTGAGAAATCTTTACAGTTGTAAAGGATAACTGAAGTTCCTTCCTGATGGTAACAATCTCTCACTGCGTTCGAGATTACAATTGGCATGGTGACGGCTGGTTGTGGTTGACCAAAACTCATTTAACTACCCTCATCCGAACATCTCAGAAAACACTTCCGACAGTTTATTGAATGTTTTTACATTAATTTTTTTTGGTGTGCCAGGGAATGATTTTTTGCCAAAGTAGGCAATACAAATTGTATTAAAACCAAGTTTTGATGCTTCGGATATTCTGCTTTCAACACGGTTTACAGCTCTTAATTCACCTCCTAATCCTACTTCGGCAGCGAAACAGGTTTTTACTTGTACTGGAATGTCTTCCAGGGATGATACAATGGCTATACATACAGCCAGATCTATAGCGGGGTCTTCTACCTTGATGCCTCCAGCCATATTCAAAAATACATCATTTAGTCCCATGCGAAAGCCGCTGCGTTTTTCAAGCACGGCCAGCAGCATGTTCAGCCTTCTGGCATCAAATCCAGTGGAGGTTCGCTGAGGAGTCCCATAAGCGGCTGGACTTACAAGCGCCTGCACTTCAATAAGCAACGGGCGGTTGCCTTCAAGCGTACCGCCTATGGCTGATCCGCTCAGTTCACCGGCATTGTGTGTGATTAACATTTCGGAAGGGTTCGAAACCTGACGGAGGCCCTTTTCCTGCATTTCATAAATTCCCAGTTCCGAAGTGGGTCCAAACCGGTTTTTACTTGTACGCAATATCCTATATGCATGATGCATATCTCCTTCAAACTGAAGCACTGTATCTACCATATGTTCCAGTACTTTCGGTCCGGCAATAGACCCATCTTTGGTAATATGTCCGATCAGAAAAACAGGTGTTCCGGTTTCCTTTGCATATTTCATTAATTCGCCGGCACTTTGACGTACCTGGGTAACGCTGCCTGGCGTAGAATCCACTTGTGAGGAGTGCATGGTCTGGATCGAATCAATGATCAGAATATCCGGTGCCAATACTTCTGCCTGCTGAAATATTTTTTGTGTACTTGTTTCGATCAGAAAATAACTTTGATCAGAATCAAGGCCAAGCCGCATCGCCCTCATTTTGATTTGCTGGTCGCTTTCTTCTCCGGACACATACAACACTTTTTTATCCTTCAGTGTCAGTGCAAGTTGCAATAAAAGGGTAGATTTGCCGATACCCGGTTCACCCCCGATCAGAATGACCGATCCGCGTATAATTCCTCCTCCCAACGTCCTGTTCAGTTCCAAGTCATCAGTGACTATGCGTGATTTTGCTTCAAAGTCAATCTCAGATAATTTTTTTGGAACAGCTTTGCTTTGCGATCCGTTGGTTTTCCACGAATGCGATACGGGTTGCTCTTTTACGATAACTTCCTCCACAAAAGTGTTCCACTCTTTGCACGAAGGGCAGTTACCCAGCCATTTGGGAGACTCGTATCCGCAATTTTGGCAAAAAAATCTGGTTTTTAGTTTGGCCAAATAATTAAAGTATCAATTTGAAACAAACTTAGTTTATTTTTTGTTGTAGTTTGATTAATTCTATATCGAAAAATAGTGATATTAAATTTCAGAGTATTTTTAAGTGCCATATTGTTTATTTTACTGTTTACGGGTAGTATGGCACAGGAATACCGGCTGGTAATTTTGGGAAACAGCGTAGATATTATTACCGATCAGACATACATACATCTGCGTGCCTATTTGGAAAATATTGATTCACCCTATTCGATACTACTTGCTGGTGATATGACTAATTCCAAAGACCGGCTCCGGTATTCGGAAAAGCTAAAAGAAGTATTATTGGGGTCAAGTGCCAAAAAAATTATCATAATACCGGGAGATCGCGACTGGGATGATAGCGGCATAAACGGGTGGAAAAATGTAGTGGCTCTTGAAAAAACAATCAAAAAATGGGATGATAAACGCGTAATATGGCCTTTAAAAAAGGCCTGCCCAGGGCCGGAATATATCAGAATCAATGATTACACAGGTTTAATTGTATTCAATTCGCAATGGTTTAATCACCCATACGATAAGCCACAACCTGAAGATGGAGTATGTACCGTTGCAACCATGGGTGATTTCCTAGAAGAGATGAAAGACCTGATCGATGAGAATGGAAACCGGAATATACTTATTGCAGGCCATTATCCGCTTGTATCACATGGGAAGTACGGAGGTTATTATCCACTAAAGAACTGGTTATTACCTGTGCCTATTGTTAGTGGTATGATTACCTCATTTCATCAGAATGTAGGAAATGCAAAAGATATTGTAAATGAAACCTTCAGTGAAGCCAAGTATGAAATAGGACTTGGTGTTATGGAATTACATTCTGTAATTTATATTTCGGGGCATGAAAAAAATCTTCAGATTCTTCGGTCAAAGGATAATTATTTTATAAATAGTGGCAGTCCGGAAAAAGGTGATTATGTAGCACACAGCGGACGCGTTTTGCTTGCTGAAGAAGGTCCGGGTTTATTAACCCTAACCTTTTTAGCAAATGGTGAAATAAGAGCTGCCATAGCAAAACTCAGCGGGTCAGGTTATACTTTTCATAAACAGGTGGTGCTCATGGCAAATCAATGTGAGGCGCATGATCCGGGTGTTCCTTCAAACCAGGCATTTATTCCCTGTAAGGAACAGGAGCTGGCCATAACCAGAATGCAAGGCCACTATCCCAAGTACACGACGGTGGTAGCTGGACCTGAATATGAAGCAGGCGGCATGAAGAAACTATTTTTTGGTAAACATTACAGAGCAGACTGGATCCAACCCATTCAACTTCCTTTTCTCAACCTTGATACCGTTTTTAACGGATTGTCCGCCTTTGCACGAGGAGGCGGAAGGCAGACAAAATCACTTAAATTTAAAGGCGGTAATGGATATGAATATGTTTTCAGGTCAGTGAATAAAGATCCTGCAGGAGCTTTGCCATTCGAACTGCGTGGTACTATAATAGAAGATATCATACGCGATCAAACTACCACACAACAGCCTTATGGCGCTTTGGTGGCTGATATTTTGCTAAATGAACTCAATATCCTTCACGCACATCCGGTTTTGTATGTTATGCCGGACGATGCTAAACTGGGTCCGTTCAGGGCCGAATTCGGAAACATGCCAGGGATGCTGGAGGATCGTCAGACGAATCCTGATTTTAAAAATGAAAAAACATTTGCCGGCGCAGATAAGATAAGAAAGAGCTTTAAGATGTTTAACGATCTTTTTGATGACCATCATAATGAAATTCAAACAGATGAATATGTAAGAGCGCGTGTGTTTGATATTCTTGTGGGCGATTGGGGCAAGCATGAAGACAACTGGAAATGGGCTGGATTTGACAAAAAGGGATCAAAAGGCAGGATTTACCGGCCTGTGCCGCGCGACCGGGATCACGTATTTTCGAGGTGGGATGGCATATTACCCTGGCTGGCTGACCGTGAATGGGCAAAGCCAAGTGGCGAAAACTTCGATTACAGGATCAAAGGGCTTAGAAGTCTGATGTGGCAGGCCCGGCACCTCGACAGACTGGTTGCAAATGAAATGACAAGGAATGACTGGACAGGGGCAGCCAGGTATATACAGGAGCATATTGATGCCAAAGACATTGAAAAGGCCGTACGGGCTATGCCCGCTGAAACGTATGATTTATCAGGGAATATTATTGAAGAAAAATTAAAATCACGCCTTTCCGGGTTGCCCGGTTATGCCGAAGCATATTATGAAATGCTCGCAAAGGAGGTGGATGTTGTCGGGTCAGGAAAAAAAGAATATTTCGATGTAACACGAAATGCAGATGGAACGGTAGAAGTAGCTATGTATGACGTAAAGAAAGGCGAAAGAGGCAAACACAAATTATATGAAAGAACATTTTATCCACATGAGACCAGGGAGATCCGGCTATTTGGATTACAAAATGATGATATATTCCATATTCATGGTGTGGCCTCACGCTCGATACTCACAAGAGTGGTAGGCGGGTATGGAAATGACAAAATCATTGATGAATCGGAGGTCAGAAAAGGGAGCAAGCACACATTGATATACGACAATAAGGGGGATAACAGTATCTCTATGTCCCGGGAAACCAAAGTCATAAAAAGCAGAAATCCGCATGTATATTTATATGAGAGGACTGCATTCCAGTATAATACGTATTTTCCACTCCTCACGTTAAGCTATAATTCGGATGAAGGCCTGCTTGCCGGATTAGGGGTCACATTTACAAACCAGAAATACGGGAAACCCACTTTCAGCAGCAAGCATGAAATTAAAGGGGATGTTTCTACTGAGCAGAATTTCACACTGGATTATTCCAGCAGATTTCATTATGTATTTGGGACCTGGGATTTGCTGATAGGGGGGCATTTAGGGTTTCCCAACAAGTTCAACTACATTTATGGAATTGGCAACGAAACAGTAAATGACGATGATCTTTACCGTCAAAAGTTTTACCGCATCAGATATAATTCCACTTTTGTACGGGTTGGAATATTGAATGAATTCTGGAGCCGGAGCAATTTTTCTGCAAATTTTGGAATTGAATTTAACGGGGAGCAGCTTGAAGAAGATAATATTTTTTCACAAAGCATAGATCCTGTATTAGGCGAAGAAGCACTCGAGGTTGCCAGAGGGGTTTTTATTTTTGATCTTGATTTTCGAGACCGGCCAAATCTTTCAACACGGGGCATGAGGCTGTTTGTTAACCACGAGTCGGGCTGGGTGCTTAACACTGACACTAAAAGATACCATAAAATTCAGGCAACCATAGAACAATTTTTTACATTACGAAACGAGAGCCCGTTCACATTGGGACTCAAAGTGGGAGGATCGGCAACGACCGGTGACATCCCATATTATTACAGGTATTATCTGGGGCAGTTGCAGCACCTGAGAGGTTACAGAAAAAATCGGTTTACAGGTGATAGAGCTATGTTTTTGAATACGAATATACGGTGGAAATTAGGTGAAGTAAGAACCGCCATACTTCCTCTTGGATATGGCCTCAGGGCCTTCGTTGATACCGGGCGGGTATTTGAAAGCGGAGAATCATCAGAAACCTGGCATACGGGATATGGATTTGGATTTTATCTGGTACCTTTTGAGGAAAGTTTTTCTATCAATATCACGATTGCATTTTCTGAAGAAGAAAGTGCCTTGATGTTGTTTAGTGTTGGGAAAACCTTTAATTAAACAGTAAATCGGATTATTAAAATGCCGATGAGCCAGCATACTATTCCAGTAATGCCGTACAATTTAATAACCTTGAGCCGGTACTGGCGGTCTTCCCACCATAATACCATCCAGGGTTTATACAACCCAGCTACAAGCATGATAAAGCTCAGAATGGAAACGATTTTAAATCCAAGGCTGATAAAGCCTGCCATGATTACCAGTTGATGTTTTTACTATAGCGTACGCTTGGTTTCTTTTTCTTCGTAACCTTCAATTATATCTCCTACCTTTATGTCGTTGAAGTTCTCAATACTAATACCACATTCATATCCGTTTTTAACTTCGCCTACATCTTCCTTAAATCGTTTAAGTTGAGATACTTCGCCGGAATAAACGACTACTCCTTCCCGAATTAACCGAATACGATTGTTTCGTTTTATGGATCCTTCAGTAACCATGCATCCTGCAATTGTACCTGCTCTTGAAATTTTAAATATTTCACGAACCTCTGCATTTCCTATAATGACTTCTTCCACTTCAGGGGCAAGCATGCCTTCCATAGCATCTTTAACCTCATTTATGGCGTCATAGATCACAGAGTACAACCTAATATCAATTTCTTCGGCTTCGGCAAGATTTCGTGCATTAGCTGAAGGACGTACCTGGAAACCAATAATCACCGCATCCGATGCAGATGCAAGAAGCACATCTGATTCTGATATCTGACCTATGGCTTTATGAATGATATTCACCTGGATTTCTTTGGTAGAAAGTTTCAACAGCGAGTCTGATAAGGCTTCAATAGAGCCATCCACATCACCTTTCACAATGATATTCAATTCTTTGAATGATCCGATTGCTAATCTGCGGCCAATTTCGTCAAGGGTAATGTGCTTTTGCGTACGAATGTTCTGCTCACGAAGTATTTGCTCACGTTTATTGGCTATCTCCCTTGCTTCGCGTTCAGTTTCTATCACATTGAATTTGTCTCCTGCCTGCGGAGCACCATCCAGACCGAGCATTAGTACAGGAGTGGATGTCCTGGCTTCCTTCAACCGGCTTCCGGTGTGGTCAAACATGGCTTTTACACGGCCAAAGTGCGAACCTGCAATTACGATGTCGCCAATCTGCAATTTTCCAGCCTGTACCAGAAGTGTAGAGAGATAACCTCTTCCTTTATCGAGGGAGGCTTCAATAACCGTACCTAGTGCAGGTTTATCAGGGTTGGCCTTAAGTTCAAGCATTTCAGCTTCAAGCAATACTTTTTCGAGCAAATCATCAATCCCATCCCCGGTTTTTGCAGATATTTCCTGTGATTGGTATTTACCACCCCAATCCTCCACCAGGATATTCACATTGGCCAGCTCTTTTTTGATTTTATCCGGATCTGCATTCGGTTTATCAATTTTATTTATAGCAATAATAATGGGCACTCCGGCTACCTGGGCATGATTGATAGCTTCCTTTGTTTGGGGCATCACATTGTCATCAGCTGCCACCACAATAATTACAATATCCGTTACTTTAGCTCCACGTGCCCGCATGGCAGTAAAGGCTTCGTGCCCCGGGGTATCTAGAAAAGCTATTTTATGACCATCTGGTGTTAATACATCATACGCTCCGATATGCTGAGTAATACCTCCGGCTTCTGATGCAGTGATATTGGTTTTCCGGATGTAATCTAGCAAAGATGTTTTTCCGTGGTCAACGTGACCCATGATGGTAACAATGGGAGCTCTTTCTTTTAAATCATCTTCATTGTCAACTATTTCTTTTACTACTACCTCCTCTTCAGCTGTAGAAAAATCAACATCAAAATCAAATTCATCAGTAATCATTGTAATAGATTCAGCATCGAGTCGTTGATTGATGGATACGAACATCCCCATGGACATGCAGGACGCGATCACCTCATTTACATCGACATCCATAAGTGAAGCAAGATCGTTAGCAGAGATAAACTCGGTAACTTTTAATGTTTTGGAGTCTTCCTTCTCCTGGAGTATTGCTTCTTCTCTGGCTTCCGCCTGGACTGTCCGCTTCTCTTTTCGGTATCTTGCTCCTGCAGATCTTTTTGTTCCGCCCCGGAGTTTTGCCAGAGTGGCTTTTATATGCTCCTGAATTTCTTTATCTGTAAGTTCTGGTTTAACAACACGCTCATTTCTTTTACCTTTTTGATAAGTTGCTTTGCCTTTGTCTTCACCCGGAATTCGTTTACGGGGCCTTTTTTTCTTCCGGTGAGCTAAAATCTCATCCGAAGAAGCTACAGGTTTATTTTTTTCTTTGACAGGTATTTTGGGAAGTTCGATTTTTCCTACAACTTTCAACCCCTTAAGTTTGTCAGCTTTTGCCTCTATTACTTCAGTAGCAATAACATCGGATGCAGGAGTTTCTGCTTCAGCAACACTTTCTTTAGCCTGCTTTTTTTCTTCAGTTTGCGATTCTGCAACTTCTTCTTTCGCTACCTTTTCAGTTTCTTTTTCTTTTTTCGGTATGGCTGATAGATCTATTTTACCTACTACCTTTATTCCTTTGAGTTTCGTACTTTCAGTAGGAGCAGGATCAGGTTGTTGTGTGGAGACCGGTTCCGGTTTTTCGACTTTCTCTTCTTCCTTTACTATAGGTTCGTCTACAACGGGTTCATCGATAGTTTGCTGCCCGATAGAGATATTTTTGATCAGAAATTCATCGTCATCAACATTTATCCTTTCCTTGTTTTCGAGTTTTTCTATAACAACGTTCTCGGTATGTTTTAATCCAATTGATAGGCTTTCAGCTTCTTCTTTTTCATGAAGAGAATCGGCAAATTCTTTAGCCAGTAACTCGTATTGCTCAGAAGATATTTTTGCATTTGGGCTATGATCTATTTCAAATCCCTTCTTGGCCAGATGATCAATAATAGTGTCTTTTCCTATATTAAGCTTCCTGGCTACCTGACCAAGTCTCATGGTTCTTTCTTCAGACATACTCAAATATCCTTCTTTTTTACGATTTTTAAAAATTTGCTATTCGAACTCCTGGCTCAAAATACCTATAACATCGTCTATCGTTTCATCTTCAAGATCGGTTCTTCTTACAAGTTCCTCTTTTGACAAACCCAAAACGCTTTTAGCGGTATCCAGGCCTATTCGTTTCAGTTCGTCAATAACCCAGCTTTCAATTTCATCTCCAAATTCATCCAGATCCACATCCTCTTCTTCAAACGCTGCCAGTTCTCTGAAAACGTCGATCTCCATCCCTACAAGCCGGCTGGCAAGCTTTATGTTTTGCCCTCCTTTACCGATTGCAAGCGAAACCTGGTCGGGTTTCAGATAAACAGATACTCGTCCGTTTTCTTTATCGATTTTCATTGAAGTGATTTTGGCAGGACTTAACGACCTGGAAATGTATAGTTCGAGATTATCCGTAAAATTGATAACATCGATATTTTCATTTTGAAGCTCTCTTACAATGGCATGGATCCGTGACCCTTTCATACCAACACAGGCACCAACCGGATCAATCCGGTCATCATATGACTCTACTGAAACCTTAGCCCGTTCGCCGGGTTCCCTGACTACATTTTTAATGGTGATCAGCCCATCGTACACTTCAGGTACCTCACTCTCGAAAAGCCGTTCGAGAAATTTAGGAGATGTGCGCGACAGAATAATTCTTGGATTTCCGTTTGCCATTTCAACACGGTGCACTACCGCACGTATGGTATCTCCTTTCCTGAACCTGTCTTTTGGTATTTGCTCATTTTTTGGCAGGATCAACTCATTCCCGTCATTATCGATAAGCAGCACTTCCCTGCTGAGAATTTGATACACCTCTCCGGTGATCACTTCTTCAACCAGGTCTTTATACTTCTGAAAAAGAATGTCTTTTTCAAGGTCTTTAATTTTTTGCATCAACGTTTGCCTGGCAGTCATCACCGCTCTGCGGCCAAAATCTACAAGTGAAATTTCTTCAGCTACCTCTTCGCCGATTTCAAAATCGCTTTCTATTTTCCGAGCTTCCGAAAGGCTTATTTTATCATAATCCCAGATATCTTCTGAATTATCATCCACAATTTCACGAAAGCGCCAGATTTCCAGATCACCTTTGTCTGCATTGATTACAATGTCAAAGTTCTCATCGTACCCGTATTTTTTACGGATCATCGTTCTGAACACATCCTCTAATATGCGGATCATTGTAGGACGGTCTATGTTCTTATTCCTTGCAAAATCCGCAAACGATTCGATTAAGAATTGAGTATCCATTTTTCTTAATTTTTTATCAGTAATTATTAAATAAAACTAACACTTTGGCTAACCGGATATTTTCGAATGATACTGTCAGGGTTTCCTTTTTTATTTTTTTCTTTCCTGACAAAAAACTTTTTTCAATACGAATAAAATCCTTTTGTACTTCAGTCAATTTTCCTTCAATCTCTTTACCATCCTGCAAATGGATCTGTAGATTCTTTCCAATATTTTTGAAATACTGCCGGTTAAGTTGTAACGGTTGATCAATACCCGGTGATGAAACTTCTAGCAAATAATTCGAGTCAAAATAGTTGTGATTTTCAAGCTCAACTGAAAGTTTTCTGCTAATACGTGCACAATCATCAATGGTAAGCCCTGAATCACTGTCAACCAATACCAGAAGTTTCCCGCTTCCTGACCCGCCTTTGTGAATAATATTCACCAAAAACTGATCTTTTTCGAGAAGAGGTTCTACCAATTTTTCTATTTCAACCATTAATTCCATAGCTCCGAAACAAAAGAGGGGACAAATTGTGTCCCCTCTGGTCAAGAGTAATTGTAAAAGTAGCCTTTTTTTTAATTTTCAACAAGATTGTTCATATCAATTCGATGATAATTGAGTGGGTTTGTAACGTTTTGTTATTTTTGCCGCATGCCTGGCGACCTCTTCATATTTAATAGCCTTACAAGAAAGAAAGAAAAGTTTGAACCACATAACCCTCCTTTCGTAGGAATGTATGTTTGCGGCCCTACCGTTTATAGTGATATCCATTTAGGTAATGTCCGTACATTCCTCGCTTTTGATGTGGTTTATCGTTATCTGACCTACTTGGGATATAAAGTTCGTTATGTACGTAACATAACCGACGTAGGTCATCTGGAAAGTGATGCAGATGAAGGTGAAGATAAGATTGGCAAAAAGGCCAAACTTATGAACCTGGAGCCTATGGAAGTCGTTCAGAAATTTACCAACGACTTTCATAATGTGCTTCAAAAATTCAATTTTCTTCCGCCGAATATTGAACCGTCGGCCACAGGTCATATTATTGAGCAGATTGAATGGGTTAAAAGGCTGATTAGCAAAGGTATGGCGTATGAGGTAAACGGATCCGTATATTTTGAAGTTAATAATTATAATAAGAAAAACCACTATGGTGTTTTGTCAGGAAGAGTAGTGGATGAGCTTATGGAAAGCGGCAGAAAACTTGACAGGCAAGAAGAAAAAAAGGAAGCAATTGATTTTGCACTGTGGAAAAAAGCTTCAGAAGGCCATCTGATGCAATGGAATTCGCCATGGGGAATGGGCTTCCCTGGCTGGCATCTCGAATGTTCTGTAATGAGTACAAAATACCTGGGTGATAGATTTGATATACATGGAGGGGGAATGGATCTTAAATTTCCGCATCATGAATGTGAGATCGCGCAGTCGGTGAGCGTAACTGGTAAAACTCCGGCTAAGTATTGGATCCATACAAATATGCTAACCGTGAACGGACAGAAAATGAGTAAGTCACTGGGTAACTCATTTCTACCTGAGGAGCTTTTTCAAGGAAGCCATCAATTGCTCGACCAGCCATACAGCCCGATGACGGTACGGTTTTTTATGCTCCAGTCACATTACTCCAGCACACTCGATTTTTCGAATGTAGCGTTGAAAGCTGCCATTAAAGGTTATAAAAAACTGATCAACGGCCTGAGGATAATTCAGGAAATGCAATATGAGACTCCGGATGTGGGAAGCCCTGTAAACGAAGAGCTTGTGATCCAAATCCGAAAAAATATTGATTCCTGCCACGAAGCTATGAATGATAATTTCAATACGGCGCTTACCATTGGGCATTTATTTACTCTGTTAAAAAGGATAAACGCCTTGCATAATGGGGTGTTGCCATTTTCGGAAGTAGGAGCGGAGACATTTAAAAAGTTGAAAGAGACATATATAAATTTTATAGTGAATGTGCTTGGGCTGAAAGAAGAAAAACCGGAGAACATCAGTCAATTCCTTTTGTCTCTTATTGAGTTGTACAAGGATGCAAAGTTTAACAGGCAATATGAAAAAGTTGACAAGATACGGGCAAGCCTGAAAGCATCAGGCATTGTTTTGAAAGATATGAAAACAGGAATAGATTGGGCATATGAGGAATAACGCATATTTATTATTACTTTATTTCTGGGTAATCATTGCATTTTCCTGCCAGCGAATGACAACTGATTCGGAGGAAGTGGTTTCAAAACTTCCCGAAAAAAGAGTTGAGGTTCCGGCATTCAATGCTGATTCTGCATTCTATTTTATTGAAAAACAGGTAAATTTTGGTCCCAGGGTACCCAACAGCAAAGCACACAGGCTCACCGGAGACTATCTGGTAAAGAAACTCCAAAGCTACGGAGCGGAAGTTATAGAACAGCAATTTGAAGCCACCACGTTTGATAATGAAACCTTGTATCTGCGTAATATTATTGCCGGCTTTTTCCCGGAAAAGCGAAAACGGATTTTGCTCGCAGCTCACTGGGATACGCGGCCTTATGCCGACAAAGATGAAGACGAGGCCCGCAGAAATGAACCAATAGACGGTGCGAATGACGGTGCCAGCGGTGTAGCCGTATTGCTGGAAATTGCAAGAATAATTCACGAATACCCTGTGAAACCAGAAGTAGGGATAGATATTATTTTTTTTGATGGTGAGGACTGGGGCGAATTAAACTCAGGTTTGAAAAAGCCAACCCCACCTGAACTGGATTCATGGTGGTGTCTGGGCTCACAGTATTGGTCAAAAAACAAGCATATTCCTCATTATTCAGCCTATTATGGAATTCTGGTTGATATGGTCGGAGCTAGAAATGCCCAGTTTTATATTGAAGGCCTTTCCAGTGACTATGCCAGCAAAGTGGTTATAAAAATATGGGACTGGGGGAATGTACTTGGTTACAGTAATTTATTTATTTATGATAAAAAGCAGGGTATCACTGATGATCATAAATATGTAAATGAAATTGCCCGCATTCCTATGGTCAATATTGTTCATTATGACCAGGAATATGGGTATTTTGGCGATTTTCACCATACGCATAAAGATAATCTGGAACTTATTGATAGAAATGTATTGAAAGGAGTAGGTGAAACCCTCGTGTATGTCATTTATCACGAATAACTACTTTATTTATCGAGAAGATTAAGCAGGTATTTCCCGTATCCGCTGCTTATAAGGGGTTTAGCAAGTTTTTTGAGATTTTCACTGTCAATGTATTCCATCCGGTAGGCAATTTCTTCGATACAGCCTACTTTCAGGCCCTGCCTCTCTTCAATGACACGTACAAATTCACCGGCCTGCATTAATGATACAAATGTGCCTGTATCAAGCCAGGCGGTACCTCTGCCAAGAATGGTAACCTTAAGCTGGTTATTTTCAAGATATGTTTTGTTAACATCAGTAATTTCATACTCCCCGCGGGCGCTGGGTTTTAGATTACGGGCGATCTCCACAACCTGATTATCATAAAAATAAAGTCCGGGTACAGCAAAATTTGATTTGGGATGCTTGGGTTTTTCCTCTATGGAGATCACCTCTTTATTGTCATTGAATTCAACCACTCCGTAGCGTTGTGGATCATGTACGTGATAAGCAAATACAATTCCACCATTAGGATTGTTGTTGTTTCGTAAAAGCCTGCCCATACCAGTGCCATAAAAAATATTATCACCAAGTATCAGGGCAACATTATCTTTGCCGATAAATGATTCGCCGATGATAAATGCCTGAGCAAGTCCATTAGGCTCGTGTTGTGTTTCGTAATAAAAATTACATCCCAACCGGGCCCCATCTCCAAGCAGACCTTGAAATAATGGTATATCTTTCGGTGTTGAAATGATAAGAATTTCACGGATTCCTGCAATCATTAGGGTGGCAAGGGGGTAATAAATCATAGGTTTGTCATATACAGGCAGAAGCTGTTTACTAACTGACAACGTTACCGGGTGGAGTCTTGATCCTGTGCCGCCTGCAAGAATGATCCCTTTCATAATGTTGTTCTGTAGTTTATATGTTGATATTAACGATTTTTGTATTGATTGTCATAGTACGTTTTGTATGCGCCCGAAGTAACGCGATCCAGCCAGGCTTTGTTTTCAAGATACCACTCAACCGTAATTTCAAGCCCCTGTTCAAATGTTACCGAAGTATTCCACTTCAGCTCATTGCTGATCTTAGTAGCGTCGATAGCATACCGCATATCGTGACCAGGACGGTCTTTGACAAATTCTATTAGTTTTTCAGAGGTTCCGGACGGCCTGTGAAGTTTATCATCCATAATACCGCACAACAATCTGACAATATCAATATTCTTCCATTCATTAAACCCACCAATATTGTAAGTTTCTCCCTTTCTTCCACGATGGAATACATGATCGATTGCTGCAGCATGATCTTTCACATAAAGCCAGTCACGGATATTCTCTCCTTTCCCATACACCGGCAAAAGCTTATTGTTCCGGATATTATGGATCATTAATGGGACTAGTTTTTCAGGAAACTGATAAGGGCCATAATTATTTGAACAGTTTGAGATTACAATGGGTAACGCGTAGGTATTTTCATAAGCTCTTACAAAATGGTCAGAACCGGCTTTCGATGCAGAATAAGGCGACTTAGGGTCGTAAGAAGTGGTTTCAGTGAAATAGGCGGAATCACTGAGTGATCCATACACTTCATCTGTAGAAATATGGTAAAAAAGCTTATTATCGAAATGATCTTTCCAGATGGCTAATGCAGCGTTTAAAAGATTTACCGTTCCAAACACATTGGTAGTCACAAAACTTGAAGGATCCAGAATAGATCTGTCGACATGAGATTCGGCAGCAAGATGGATTACAGCATCGAATTCATGATTGTTAAAAAGGGAATTGATAAACGTCACATTTGTAATGTCGCCCTTAATAAATTGATAATTAGGCATTTTTTCAACATCACATAAATTTTCCAGGTTGCCTGCATAAGTGAGTTTATCCAGGTTAACAATAGTATATTCCGGATATGAGGTAACAAACCGGCGCACAACATGTGAACCGATAAAACCTGCTCCGCCTGTTATTAAAATTTTATAATTTTTATTACTTTCCACGACTTTTTAATACTTTCTGCCAGTTCCAGGCATCGTATAATGCCTGTTTTAATGTTCGTTCGGCTTTCCAGTTTAGTTCTTCATAAATTTTATCGGCATTTGCCCATACTTTCTCTATGTCACCTGGTCTGCGTATGCCGATCCTGTATTTTACTTTTTCACCTGTTGCCAACTCGAAAGTTTTTATGACATCAAGTACGGTATGGCCATTTCCTGTGCCTACATTGAATACCTGATAAACGGAATCATTTTTTTCCTTTTCCAGATAATCCAGTGCTTTTACATGCGCCTTTGCCAGGTCAACCACATGAATATAATCTCGTACACACGTTCCATCAGGGGTATTATAATCATCTCCGAAGATAATTAGTTCTTCGCGGATTCCCGCCACGGTTTGAGTAAGAAACGGGATAAGGTTATTTGGGGTTCCGATCGGTAATTCACCAATTTGTGAGGTAGGATGAGCTCCTACTGGATTAAAATATCGTAACGAAACGGCTTTTATTTTTCCGGTTGCATCAACGGTATCTTTTATGATCTCTTCACAGATTTGCTTGGTATTGCCATACGGCGATTCGGCTTTTTTCACCGGCGATGATTCCGTAACCGGTAAATCATCTGGCTGTCCATAAACAGTGCAAGAAGAGGAAAAAACCAAGTTTTTAATATTGAATTTCAGCATTGCGCTTAATAGTTCCAGCAGCGAATTGATATTGTTTTTATAGTATTGAACTGGCTTTTCTACTGACTCACCAACCGCTTTATAGGCTGCAAAATGAATGCATCCGGTAATTTCCGGCTCTGATTCAAATACATGTTTTACGAATTGTTCATCGTTGCAATCACCTGCATATAGCGAGATAGTTTCTCCTGTTATTGCTTCGATTCCTTTAAGAACGCTCTTTTCCGAATTTGAAAAGTTGTCAATGATCACAGGCTTGTAATCTGCCCGAAACAATTCAACTACGGTATGAGATCCGATATAGCCGGCGCCGCCTGTCACTAAAATTGATGGCATTGTTATCTGATATAGTCCTTAAATTTGTGGTGCTCTGTTTTATGAAGTTCTTCCTCCGGTAAGGATTTAAAATACATAAATGTAATCTCAAGCCCTTCTTTCCGCGCTACCTTGGGTTCCCAATCCAGAATTTCTTTAGCTCTTGTAGTATCAGGCTTGCGCTGCGTAGGATCATCTTCAGGAAGCGGTTTAAAAACCACTTTTTGTTTGGTACCCGTCAGTTTGATAATCTCTTCCGCAAATTCCTTAATCGTGATTTCATCCGGATTACCTATGTTTACCGGATAGGTATAATTGCTGAATAATAAACTGACAATGCCATCGATCAGATCGTCAATGTAACAGAAAGACCTTGTCTGGCTTCCGTCACCAAAAATTGTCAGATCTTCACCCCGCAGGGCTTGTCCGATAAAAGTCGGAAGAACCCGGCCATCGTTCAATCTCATTTTGGGACCGTAGGTATTGAATATTCTTACAATGCGTGTATCAATGCCATGAAAGGTATGATAGGCCATGGTAATAGCTTCCTGAAACCGTTTGGCTTCATCATAGACACCCCTTGGTCCGATGGGATTTACATTCCCATAATAATCTTCGGTCTGGGGGTGAACCTTTGGATCGCCATATACTTCAGATGTGCTAGCTACCAGTATGCGGGCTTTCTTTGACCTGGCCAGTCCCAGCAGGTTGTGGGTGCCCAGCGAACCCACTTTTAAAGTTTGTATAGGAATTTTCAGGTAATCTATCGGGCTGGCCGGGGAGGCAAAATGCAGAATATAATCCAGGTGGCCGGGCACGTACACGAAACTGGAAACATCATGATGAAAAAATTCAAAATTTTTTTCTTTGAAAAGGTGTTCAATGTTTTTCAAATCACCGGTTATCAGGTTATCCATAGCAATAACCTGATAGCCCTTAGACATAAACCGGTCGCAAAGATGTGATCCGATAAACCCTGCCCCTCCGGTAATAAGAATTTTTTTATTCTTCATGAATATATTCTCTTCCGATACTAAAATAAGTGAAACCATGATTTTTCATGGTATCTGTCGCATAAAGGTTTCTTCCGTCAAATACAACTTTATGGTTCATCAGGTTGGCCATTTTATCAAAATCAGGCGACCTGAAAACCGGCCATTCGGTCACGATAAGTAAGGCGTCGGCATTTTTCAACGCTTCATATTCATCCTTACAAAAAATAATTTTATCACCAAATATCTTTTTAACATGTTCCATCGCCTCAGGATCATATGCTCGAACAGAAGCCCCGGCTTCAAGCAGTAGGCGAATGTTATCCAAAGAAGGCGCTTCCCTGACGTCATCTGTAGAGGGTTTAAATGCAAGGCCCCACAGTGCGATGATTTTACCCTCTAAACTATCGCTGAAATAATCATTCATCAGGGGGATCAGCTTTGTTTTCTGGCTGGAATTTACCTGCATGACGGCATTCAGGATCTTAAAGTCATAATCTACCTCAACTGAAGAATTTGCCAATGCACGCACATCTTTAGGGAAACAGCTACCTCCATAACCAATTCCCGCGAATAAGAATCTTTTACCAATACGATCATCCGTTCCTATACCTTTTCTAACAGCATCGACGTTTGCTCCCAGTTTCTCACACAAATTGGCAATTTCATTCATGAAAGTGATTTTAGTTGCAAGAAATGCATTAGCTGCATATTTTGTTAATTCTGCCGATCTTTCATCCATAAATAAAATCGGGTTTCCCTGCCTTACAAGCGGCGTAAATAACTCATTCATTATTTTCTGTGCTTTTTCAGACGTTGTCCCTACTACAACCCTGTCAGGTTTCATAAAATCCTCAACGGCCACACCTTCACGTAAGAACTCAGGATTCGAAACTATATCAAATTCCACGTCTGTTCCGGCAGCAATTCTGTCACGTACTTTCTTGTATGTTCCTACCGGAACGGTACTTTTATCTACAATCACCGTATAGTTTTTCAACAATGGGCCGAGTTTGTCAGCAACGCGGAGTATAAACGTAAGATCCACTGATCCGTTTTCATCCGGGGGGGTAGGCAATGCTAAAAATATGATCTCAGCCCCGTCAACTCCTTCTTCAAGACTTGTTGTGAATGATAATCTTCCTTGACGTACGTTACGTTCAAATAAAATTTCAAGACCTGGTTCATAGATTGGGATATTGCCGTTTTGAAGACTTTCAATTTTTTTCTCATCGATATCAACGCACATTATATGATTGCCTGTTTCTGCCAGGCATGTACCAGTTACAAGTCCTACATAACCTGTTCCAACAACTGTTATATTCATTTGAAATTAATTCACCGGTTATTCTAAAAACATCGCAAATTTATTCTGAAAACTTTGTATTTCCATCTTTTCAATGAAATGTTGAATTTGGCAAATGCACCGGACGGGTTGGTATCAGGTGAGGTATTCCTTAATTTAGCGATTTATCTACATCTAAATGTCTTAAATAGCTGGAAATAAGGTGAGTAAGGAAGCTACAGTAATTGAAAACAATGCAATGATTAAGGATATGATCCGTGATTTTGCCGAAAAGGAAATACGGCCGTTTATGAGAGCGTGGGATGATAGCCAGGAATTTCCTGTTCCATTATTCCGAAAGATGGGTGCGTTGGGGTTAATGGGCGTTTTCGTTCCGGAAGAATATGGCGGTTCCGGTTTTGGATATCAGGAATACGTCACTGTGATTTCAGAGATTGCCAGGGTGGATGGATCCATCGGTTTGTCAGTAGCGGCGCATAATTCGCTTTGTACCGGGCATTTACTTCAATTTGGAAATGAAGCTCAAAAGAAGGAATGGCTTCCGAAGTTAGCATCGGGAGAATGGATTGGTGCATGGGGGCTCACTGAGCCCAATACTGGTTCGGATGCAGCCAGAATGAATACAGTAGCAGTGAAGGATGGAGATTATTATTTGATCAACGGTTCCAAAAACTTTATTACACATGGAAAATCCGGAGATATATCTGTTGTAATTGTTAGAACAGGTGAGAAGGGAGATTCAAAGGGGATGACTGCATTTGGTATTGTAAAAGGCACACCTGGTTTTTCATCGGGGAGAAAAGAAGATAAACTTGGAATGAGAGCTTCTGAAACTACCGAGCTAATATTTGAAGATTGCAAGGTGCATAAGGACAATATGATCGGAGCAGAAGGACAGGGGTTTATACAGTCTCTTAAAGTACTGGATGGCGGCCGCATTTCCATTGCTGCGCTTGGTCTGGGAATCGCCAGGGGCGCCCTGGAGGCATCCATAAAATACGCCGGGCAAAGGCATCAATTCGGGAAACCTATAGCCAGTTTTCAGGGTATCTCATTTAAGCTTGCTGAGATGGCAACAAAAATCGATGCTGCTGAACTTCTTACCTGCCGGGCTGCCGAACTCAAGGATAATCATCAACCTGTTACGAAAGAATCGGCTATGGCAAAATACTATGCTTCCGAAATTGCTGTTGAGGTTTCTACCGAAGCCGTTCAGATTTTCGGAGGCTACGGATATACCAAAGACTATCCTGTTGAAAAGTTTTACCGCGATTCCAAGTTGTGCACGATAGGTGAAGGCACAACTGAAATTCAAAAAATAGTGATATCCAGATCTATTCTTGCCTGAATTGTAACGAAGAGACGGATATTAGCAAATTTCATTACGATAAGGTTGATGATAATTTATTAATAGGCTAACTTTGCAGCCCTGAAAATAATATTAAAATATGATTGTTATAAATGTAAAGGAGAACGAATCCATAGACAGGGCTCTAAAGAGATTTAAGAAAAAGTTTGAGCGCACTGGGGTGCTGAAGGAACTCAGAGCCCGTACTTTTTATGAAAAACCCTCAATAAAAAACCGGATTATGAAACTTAAAGCTGCATACAGGCAAAAAATGTATGCACATGAGAATTATTAGTATCTGGTTTTTTTTCTCCTTAAAATTTATTAAGTTAGTATTACAATTGTTTTTTGTAATACGAGCTTAAATGTTAGCTTCTTTCCTAAAATATCTTCAGTATGAGCGACGGTACAGTTCTCATACAGTTGATTCCTATCAAAATGATCTCACACAGTTTAGCGCGTTTCTAACACAGATAAAGCCGGAGAGTGAGATTGAATTAATAGATGTAACGCATAACGAGATAAGAAGCTGGATAATTTCACTGATGCAAGATGGACTGGATCCTCGATCGGTGAACCGGAAAATGGCAGCGCTTCGCACCTATTTCAAATTCCTGATAAAGCGAGATGTAATAACGGAAGACCCCACTGTGAGGTTATTTGCTCTGAAAACATCGAAGAAACTGCCATCCATTGTTAAGGAAAATGAGATTGCAGGTCTTCTCAGTCAGTTTGATTCGGATGATACGTTTATCGGGATGCGTGACAAGCTCATTCTGGAGCTTTTATATGGTACAGGTATCAGACTTTCGGAGCTTATACACCTTAAAAAGTCAGATATCAATCTGAAGGAAGGATTAATTAAGGTACTGGGGAAGCGCAACAAAGAGCGAATTATTCCTCTACCGGCAGAACTAATATTGGTGATTGACGATTATACTACAAGTAGGGAAAAAGCGTTAGGAGAATATACCGGTGATGATTTTCTGGTGGTTACAGACAAAGGGCGTAAAACATATCCGATGTACATTTATAGAATAGTAAATAGGTTTCTTGGATTATTTACAACTACGGATAAGAAAAGCCCCCATGTATTGCGACATACTTATGCAACCCATTTATTGAACAAGGGTGCTGATCTTAATGCTATAAAAGAATTGCTGGGTCACTCCAGCCTTGCATCAACACAGGTATATACACATAATACCATTGAAAAGCTGAAAGCAGTATTTGATCAGGCACACCCGAAAGCATAACTAAATATATTGTTTAACTTAAATTGTTAGGACGTATGAAATTACAAGTGCATTCACTGAAGTTTGATGCTGGCAAAAAATTGTTAGGCTTTATTGATAAGAAAGTGTGCAAACTGGACATGTATTACGACCGTGTTGTAGATGGAGAGGTGTACCTGAAAATCAATAATAAAGGAACGAAGAATAAAACCGTTGAGATTAAGCTTAACATTCCAGGTTCTCAGTTATTTGCAAAGGAGCAGTCAAACTCATTTGAAGAAGCGATCAATACGGCAGTGGATGCCCTCCGTAGGCAACTTACAAAACGTAAAGAAAAACTAAAAGTTCATTAACATACTCGTCATTTTACAAAGTAGCGGTATTTAAAAAATGCTCTCAAATTTTCTGAGAGCATTTTTTTATACTTGTATTTAGTAAAATTTTAAGCTGTCTTTGTCCGGAGCCGGTGTGTAACCACAACTTTACGTTCTTTATGTCCACAATAAGAGCATGCAAGAAATTCTTCAAGTTCTCCTTCTTCATCCACGGTCGGCGATCTAAGAATTTGATCTTCAATAACACGTAATGTTCTGTAACCGCAGGAAGGGCATTCCACAGCAAGCGACGTTCCGTCATATTTTTCAATTTTTGTATAGCCGGTTTCCTCATCAAACCAGACATCAAAGTCAACCGAAGCACGGGCCTCCTCTTCAATCATTTCATCGGTCATGTGCTTGTCTTCCTCTTCTTCACTTAGCAGTTTCATTTTGTTACCGTTGTTGGGGTTGACCCTTATCTTGTGACGAAGCTGATTCAATCGTCTATTTACTTTGAAAGGATAATAAACCTTGATAAGACTATTGAATATCAATGCAAAAATGGTGGTAAAACTTGCCGTGATGAAAAGCCGTACAATGAAATGCATAACTTCCTCCTGTACATAGGTGTTAGCCACGGTATTAAGATATAAGCCACCGGCTATTGTAAGGTTTAGCATGGAATACCAAAACATATTGATTTCATTATTGTTGATAAAATCATGTTTTCTTTTAGGATCACTTATAGCCAACAATCTGACCAGATAGTATAGCGATAAAATGGCAGCGATTCCTACAAAAACGAGCGCAATAATATTTATCCAACCATTCCATGTATCTAAAAAACTAACATATTTAGGATCTAATTCTTCCATTGTGATAAATTAAAAATTAATTATGAACTAATTCAGCTTTAAATTAATATAATTATTCTTTATGAATCAAAAAATCGCCCAATAATTCAATTGTTATATTTCTAAAAATAATTTTAAACCCGCTGCATAAAAGCTTTATATTTTCTTAAATCAGTGAAAATTATGATAATTTATGCAATTACATATTTTCATAGCTAATAATGAAACAATCGGGATATCTTTTTGTAAGCTTTTTCTTTATCTGTTCTGCCTTTTGCCAGCTTTTCTCCCTACCCACGATTATTTTATAAAATTTTTCAGTATCGATAATGCTGACCTTTACGGTAACTTTTTTCCGGTACGAATTCTTCAGGTTCTCGGCTAACCTTACAAGGTTCACCATCTCCCTGTAACTTCCGATCTGCACCCCGAAGCCTTTAGGATTTATACGCTGAATATTAAAATCATAGTATTCTTTTTCACTCACAATATCACCGGCAGGTACTCCCTGGCTTGTATTGTACCGGTTTCCTTTGCCATCACCTGGGTTCAGTATCGCAATCCTAACCTCTACAAGCCCCTTGTTGATGAAGCCCAATTGCTCGGCTGCCGATTTTGACAAATCGATGATCCGGTTGGCAACATATGGCCCACGATCATTAATTTTCACTTCCACGGTCTTTTGGTTTTCCAGATTTGTAACCTTTATTATGGTGCCGAATGGCAGTGTTTTGTGGGCTGCAGTTAGTCGGGAGTGCTTATATTTTTCTCCGCTTGCCGTAAGCCTGCCTTCAAATTTATCAGCATAAAATGAGGCAATACCTTCTTGAGTATAGGACTGCGCCAACGTAATGGCGGTGGCGAAAGTGGCTAAAAAAGAAATAAATATTGCTATTTTTTGAATTCTGGATAAGTTCAAATTACAAGTTTTATTTATCTGAAGAAGGTGCTTCAACATATCATATCCTGTCAAAAGATATATTAATATTAAAACTGCCAAACCATGCTAAAACTAAGATAAATCCATCGAATTAACGATTAATGTTTGAATTTTATTGCATTGATGCATTTGGATGGCGGCTCAAACCAGATCGATACGGAATTAATTTTAAAAATACGAATTAATTGATTTTATAAATCAGTATATCTGCGTACTTTTGGCCGGCAAATAATTACACTAACTATTATTTGCTATGTCGTCAGACAATACCATCCTTTATGAAGCACTTACCTACGATGACGTGCTTCTCCTGCCGGGCTTATCAACCGTACTTCCAAGAAATGCCAATGTTTCTACACCGCTAACCAGAGATATAAATTTGAATATTCCGATTGTATCTGCGGCCATGGATACTGTAACGGAAGCAGAACTGGCTATATCAATGGCTCTGGAAGGAGGTATAGGGTTTATTCATAAGAATATGACTACCGAAAACCAGGCAAAACAGGTACGGCAGGTAAAACGAAGCCAGAGTGGTATGATCCTCGACCCCATAACACTGAATGTAAATGCCAAGGTAGGCGATGCCAACCAGATCATGCGTGAATTCAAAATCGGAGGAATTCCTATAATAGATGAAGGGGGCAATCTGATTGGAATTTTGACAAACCGTGACCTGCGTTTCATCAGCGACATGAACATGCCGATAAAAGAGGTGATGACACACGAAAACCTGGTCACGGCGAATGAAGGATGTGGCCTGGACGAGGCAGAAGGTATTTTACAGAAGTACAAAATTGAAAAACTACCTATCACCGATAATTCAGGCAAGCTTATCGGCTTGATCACCTACAAAGACATTTTAAAAAACAAAGACAGACCTTTTGCTTGTAAGGATGAATATGGAAGGCTTCGGGTGGGCGCTGCTGTTGGGATAACCCACGATATACTTCAACGGATTGAGGTATTAATCAAAGCTGGAGTGGATGTGGTAAGTATCGATACGGCGCACGGGCATAGCAAAGGTGTAATCGATATTTCTGCAGATGTTAAAAAGACGTATCCCGATTTAAGCCTGATTTTAGGAAACATTGCTACGGCTGAGGCAGCAATGGCCCTTGCTGATATTGGCGCCGATGCGGTGAAAGTGGGTGTGGGCCCTGGTAGTATCTGTACCACACGGGTTATTGCAGGCGTGGGCGTTCCCCAACTTTCTGCAGTATTAGAAACAGCTAAAGCGCTTGAAGGTACAGACATTCCTGTTATTGCTGACGGGGGTATTCGTTTTTCTGGCGATATAGTAAAAGCCCTGGCCGGCGGTGCCAGCAGCATCATGATCGGATCGCTCTTTGCCGGTACCGAAGAGGCGCCTGGCGAAGTAATTATTTATGAAGGCCGCAAGTATAAAACTTACAGAGGCATGGGTTCGCTTGAAGCCATGGAAGATGGCTCCAGGGACAGGTATTTTCAGGATGCTGAAGATGATATCAAAAAACTGGTGCCTGAAGGGATAGTAGGCCGTGTACCTTACAAAGGCCTGGTTTCTGAGGTCCTGATACAGTTGGTGGGTGGCCTGAAAGCTGGGATGGGATATTGCGGAGCTGCAACAGTCAGCGATCTGAAAAAGTCCAGATTTATAAAAGTAACCCCTGCCGGTGTTCGCGAAAGCCATCCGCATGATATTCAAATCACGCGCGAAGCACCTAACTATAGTCCGTAAATACAATTTGGAAAAACAAGGTAAGTATATCAATTATATCAAGCTGTTTCTTATCTGATCAATTTCTCCATATGGCTAATAATCCAACAAATCGGAGACCTGAATAAGAACCTGGTTGAAGAGAGTATATCCACCTCGGAGCAGAAGTACCGAGACATAAAAACGCATGAAAAAAATATGAAGAAGTTAAATTTTTTTTCAGCTCTTTATCCGGCGTTACCTTTTTAGCAGCATTCATTATTTCCGAATAGGCCAGAATTTGATTAGTTGAAAATAATAGAGAACAGGTAAGATTTTATATATCGGATCATCTCAATAAATATTTTCTATAAAAACACAGAAAAACGATAATTATAGTCTGTCAAAGGAACTGATTATCCTTAATTTCCACTAAATTTCGTTTCCAAATAAAGTCAGAATAGCCGTGAGTAAAAGAAAGGGTATTTTATCGTTTTTTAATATTGATTCTATAATTGACAATCTGACGGGTTATATTGAAAAGAAAATAGCCCTCCTTAAGATCGAAATAAAAGAGGATCTGGCCATTGCTGGTGCCAAAATTCTGATCATGATAGTGCTGGCATTGTTTATGTTTATGGTTATCCTTTTTCTGAGCCTTGGAGCTGGGACCTTACTTAATATGATGCTGGGGAATGATTATCTTGGCTACTTCATAGTTGCAGGATTTTACCTTATACTCTTTATGATATTCGGGCTACTGCGCAAAGAGTTAGGAATTGAACAAAAACTTGAAAAAATATTTTTGAAAATTCTGAAAAATGAATGAATCAGAGATGGGAGTTATGGATGACATCATGAAAAAGGAGGAACTTCAGCATTCAGCAGACGAATTTAAGCAAAAGCTTGAGGTTGATTTAGATAATTCGATTACTGAACTTAAAAAAGTGTTCATAATTGCTGTTTCTGCCGGTGTCGGTTTACTTTTCGTTTATTCTCTTTTTAATTTTTTTTCACGCCACAAGGAGCAAGATAACAAACCTGAATATTCAAAGCCACCAGCAGCTACCGGCAGTCAGAATATTATAAAGAAGATGATGGCAACCGGAGTTGAAATTGCAACAGTGGTACTACTCAATATTGCTAAAAAGAAGATTACCGAATATATAGTAGGTCTCAATAAAATTAAGGATAATGGAATTACCCATTCTGGAGGAGTTGAATTGGAAAAAGCAAAAAGGAATTAAATCATTTGCTGTTCTGATTGATCCGGATGAAACCGATGATACTTCGCTTACACGGTTGATCCGCATATGCATGGAGAATATGGTCGACTACTTTTTAGTGGGAGGTAGTTTCATTACCCAAAATAATACTACTGAGATCATTTCGGTCATTAAAAAGCAGTGTGAAATACCTGTAATTCTTTTCCCCGGAAGCAATCTGCATATTGATCTCACGGCAGATGCAATTCTATTTTTATCATTGATCTCAGGAAGAAATGCAGATTTCCTTATCGGGCAGCATGTGCTCGCAGCTCCAATTTTAAAAAATAGCAATCTGGAAATCATTCCAACCGGATACATGCTTATAGGGGAAAATAATGCTACTACTGCATCTTATATGAGTAATACAACTCCAATACCTTCTGATAAATATTCAGTGGCTGCTTGCACGGCTTTGGCTGGCGAAATGCTCGGAATGAAGGCCATCTACTTGGATGCTGGTAGCGGCGCAAAAAGAAGCATCAGTTCAAAAATGATCAGTCATGTAACCAGAATTATAAAATTGCCATTAATTGCAGGTGGTGGGTTGAATACTCTTGCTAAAGCATCGGAAGTTCTACAGGCCGGAGCTGATACCATTGTGGTGGGAAACGGGATAGAAAAAGATCCGCAATTGCTAATTGAAATATCAGATTACATTCGGGGAGTGAACGAACCCCTAAAGATTCATTAACGATTCTCTACGCCTCATTTTGCCTGCAGGAATGCCAAACATCATCTTAAACCTCCTGCAAAAATAAGCAGTGTCTTTATATCCCACTTCTCTACCAATATCTCGGATGCTTTTTTTGCTGGTTCGTAGCAAATTCACAGCTTCTTCCATACGCTGGTATTCAATATAATCCTGTGGATTGATGCCGGTAAGCATTTTAAAATACTGGCCAACATAATCTTCCGATACGTTGGCAACGTTGGCAAGCACTTTGTTAGATAAATCTCCACCGAGATTATCTTTGATATATGCGAAAATATCTATAAGCCGTGGATCTTTGAAGTACGTGCTGTTTGTAACAAGTTGCTCTACAAAAAGATTCTTCACAACTATATACCGGATGATCTCGACCACAAGTTGCTCGGTAAGTAATTTTATAATCCGTTCCTTACCAGGAAGTGATGAATCGATCTCCAGCACGATATGGTGAATTACACTTGAAATTTCTCCGCTGCGGATTTTAAAAGGAGGAATGTCGAGCGAAGCAAAAAAGTTGACAGAATTAAAAACTTTGGCCTCAAAAGACACATAACTAAAACTTTCGTAATGCTGATCATTTGATACCTCGTTGTCGTAATGCCGGAAATACAATTCCTTTTTGTTTATAAAGTCATCATTTGACATTGATATTACAGGATCCTGTCCGTACGAAATGTCTGTTGTCTTACCTCCGGGAATAAATAATATTTCACCAGAACGTAATGATTCTGAATGTCCGCCAAACTTGATTGTTCCTTTTCTGAGCAGGATAATTGTATTTTCCACATCATACGAGCCTTCAATCTTCACAGGTTGTAAAATATTAATATTATTGGCTTTTATAAATCTTACACCTAATGATTCAATTATTTTATTATAATCTTCCATTTAGACGACTTTTTTGGAAATAGTAATAATTTAAGTCCAACTGATCCTAAATCAAATCTAATAAAATATATTTCAATATAAAAGATAAATTTTGCAGATATTGCATTTTTACAAGAAATAGTAATTTAACCTCGCATTAATTCCCTGGCTATTATAATTTTCTGAATCTCTGAAGTTCCTTCATAAATTTGCGTAATTTTCGCATCGCGCATCAGTCGTTCAACATGATATTCCTTCACATATCCATACCCTCCATGTATCTGAATTGCTTCACTTGTTACCTGTTGTACCATTTCAGAAGCAAATAATTTTGCCATAGCGCTTTCTTTTACAAAAGTCTTACCCTCGTCTTTCAGTCTGGCTGCCTTCAAAGTAAGCAGTCTGGCTGCATCAATTTTGGTAGCCATTTCTGCAAGTTTAAATTGTATAGCCTGATGCTGAGCTATGGGTTTACCGAAGGTGGATCTTTCTTTCGAATAACTGAGCGCCAGTTCATAAGCTCCGGAGGCAATACCCAGGGCCTGTGAAGCAATGCCAATGCGACCCCCGTCTAGCACCATCATGGCAAACTTAAATCCAAATCCGTCTTCACCGATCCTGTTTTCTTTGGGTACTTTCACATCGGTAAACATAATGGAGTGCGTGTCGGAAGCCCGGATTCCCATCTTATTTTCTTTTTTTCCTACCACGAGCCCTTCCGAATCTTTATCAACAATAAAAGCATTGATGCCTTTATGACGTAACTCCGGAACGGATTGAGCGATCACTAGACAAATTCCGGATGAATTTCCATTTGTGACCCAGTTTTTGGTGCCGTTCAGCAAATAATGGTCTCCCTGATCAATTGCTAAAGTTTTCTGTGAGGTAGAATCCGAGCCTGCTTCAGGCTCGCTCAGGCAAAATGCACCAATCGTTTCGCCGCTTGTCAGCCTGGTCAGATACTTTTGTTTCTGTTCTTCGGTTCCATGTTTTTCAATTCCCCAGCATACCAACGAATTGTTGACTGACATGATCAAAGCGCAAGAAGCATCAACTTTTGATATTTCTTCCATCGCCAATACATACGATACGGTATTCATGCCGCCACCACCATAGTCAGGGGAGGTCATCATACCCAGGAAACCAAGCTTGGCCATCATTTTAACCTGCTCTACAGGAAATTGCTGCTTTTCGTCACGTTCAATCACTCCGGGCAGCAATTCTATTTGAGCAAAGTCCCTTGCAGCATCACGAACGGCTAATTGATCTTCAGTTAATTCGAACATAAGCAGACCTTTTTAATCGCGGCCCCCTAAAAATATGGAAATAAAATAAAATAGTGTTACAAGTGAGCCCAATGCAGCTACCACATACGTCATTGCTGCCCATTTCAATGCATCTTTGGCCATTTCATGTTCCTGCGATGACACAATTCCCCGCTGTTCGATCCAGCTGAGTGCTCGTTTGCTCGCATCAAATTCAACGGGTAATGTAATAAATGAAAAGAGAGTGAGTACCAAATAGCAGCCGATTACTACTATCAATAAAGTTTGCCAGTTGGTTCCCAGCACAAATCCTCCTCCGAAAATAGACATCAGCATGATAAAGTTCAGAATTCTTCCGCTGGCATTCTGAACTGGTACCAATGCAGTTCTTACTTTGAGCAAGGAATAAGATGCCGCATGCTGTATGGCATGACCACATTCGTGTGAAGCGATAGCAGTTGATGCAGCTGAACGGCCATTGTAAACAGCCTCACTTAAATTCACAGTTTTATTAAGTGGATTGTAGTGATCGGTCAGTTGTCCGTTTACACAGGTTATCTGCACGTCATTGATCCCATTGTCACGGAGCATCAGTTCAGCCACATCGCGGCCCGATAAATTGTTTTTTAAAGGAATAGCTGCATATTTTTTAAATTTTCTTTTTAATGTTGAGCTTACCGCAAAACTTAATATAGCGAATACGATGAAAATTATTATTAATCCTGCCATAGTTTTAATAGTTACTTTTCTGTCCAATATACGTTATACCTCTTTGATTTTTTTTATAAAATCTGAAGTTGAATATCCTGCAACCAGTGGAACAGTTCTCACTTTTCCTCCGTTTTCCTTCACTATTTTAGCGCCAACGATTTCTTCTTCTGCATAGTCGTTCCCCTTCACCAGTATATCAGGAACAACCTGCCTGATAAGCTTGTACGGGGTGTCTTCGTCAAATAAGGTGACGAGATCAACAAATTCCAGTGCCGCCAAAATACGTGCACGGGCATTTTGATCGCTCAGCGGTCTTCCGGGACCTTTCAGTTTAAGCACCGAACGGTCGGTATTAAGTCCCACTACAAGTTTGTCGCCAAAATTACCGGCCTTTTCAAGATAGTCAATGTGGCCCGCATGTATCAGATCAAAACACCCGTTTGTAAAAACCACTTTTTGTCCCTTTTCTTTCCACTCCTTGGATTGAGAAATGAAAGACTGGTTACTCACTATTTTATTCTGACTCGTTGTTTTCAACGTATTGCAGCATTTATTGATTACTGATTCTTTTTCTTTGTAAAAATACGGTAACTATCAGACTTATACTTCCGAATAAGATAACACTTAAAACCTGTGACGAGTGGAGCACGGTAGCAAATAAAATGCCGTCTTCGAAAACCACTCCGTAAAGAATCAAAACACCGCTGACAAGCGCATGAAATGCTCCAATTCCGCCCTGTACAGGAGTAGCCATCCCGATACTTCCTGTTACAAGTATTGTCAGGCCTGCAATTAACGAAAGATGAGAAGTTTCATCAATGGAAAAAACAACAATGTAAGTCAGGGCGTAATACAGTAACCACATTAACACTGTACTTATCCAAAAATGTCCCTTCTTCTGTAATTTACTGATACTGGAAAGCCCTTTGCCCAGTTCTTTAAGAATGGTTCTTATTTTAAGAAACAGGGGAATTTTTTTTAACTTTTCCTTATAGGCACGCAGCAAAAAGTATCCAATAATCAGCAGAACAAATCCTGCTCCGGCAAAAATGTACAGTGCCATTAGGTTTTGAACCACGCCGGAAAAATTGGAAGAAAAGAAATCGCTAAAGAAACCACTCAATAATTCGAATTCAATAAACAGGTTAATAATAACTAACGATATAAGTGTGAGCAGATCCACAATCCGTTCAGCAACCACACTTCCAATCGAAATGGCCATCGGCACATTATTGGTCCTTTTTAAAACACCACACCTTGTAATCTCACCCATGCGGGGAACAAACAGATTGGCAAGATAGCCTACCATAATGGCAAGAAACATGCGCCAAGTGCTTACCTTGAAACCGATAGGCGAAAGCAGCAGAGTCCAACGGTATGCCCTGACCAGATGCGCTACAAGCATAATGGAAATGGAGATTATGACATATTCATACTTTACATCTCCAAGCCGTGTAAATAACTGGCCAATGTCAATCTGTCGGTATACCAACCATAATAGCAGACATGCCACTGCAAATGCAATCAGATATTTCAGAATATTTTTTAGAGTACCCAATTGGTTTAGCTTATTTTAATTTTCTGGAATTATGATTTGTATAGTTCAATCGTCATGTCCACAGTTCTCTTTCATTTTCGCGATGGCCTCAGTTTTCTTACGATCAGATTATCAATTAATCTTACTTTCCCGATTTTCACTGCTGTACATATGGCTGTATTTTCAGTAATATCGTCCTTTACGAGTATTTTAAATGAATCCATATCAATACATTCGATGTATTCAGGATTTAAAAGCGTTGCTTTCTTCAAAACTGCCGCAACTGCGTTACATACATCCCTTGCTGAGCCTTGGTTCCTCAATATCACTTCGCCTGCTTTCAACGATTTATAAATAATTGAAGACTGTATTTTTTCTTTGTCGGTCAGCCGTTTGTTTCTTGACGACAAAGCAAGTCCGTTTTGTTCCCTCACTGTAGGAATACCAACGATTTCAATGTTATAATTCATATCCGTAACCAACCGGCGTATAATAGCCAGTTGTTGCAGATCCTTTTCTCCAAAATATGCACGGTCAGGGACTACTATATTGAAAAGTTTGGAAACAATAAACCCCACTCCGTTAAAATGTCCGGGGCGGAATTTTCCTTCCAGGATGTTGCCCAATTGTCCAAAATCAAATTGTACCACTGGAGGTTGCGGATACATTTCCTTCACATCAGGATTAAACACTATATCACATCCTGTTAGTTCAAGAAGTGTCAAGTCCTTGTCAATATTCTGCGGATATTTTTTTAGGTCGGTAGGATTACTGAATTGAGTCGGATTAACAAAGATCGAACAAACGGTTACCTTGTTTTGTTTAAGACACTTTTCGATAAGCTGTAAATGCCCTTTGTGCAGGCTTCCCATGGTTGGAACAAGCCCTACTGAATGTCCGTTATTTCTATGTTTTGTTAGTCTTTTTCGAAGTAGTTGTGCTTCCTTAAATACCTCCATTGGTGGTAAATCAGTGAAATAAAAGGACGCAAAACTACTTCATAAGAAGTTAACAATCTTGAATAAAGTGAATATTATTTAGTACCTTTGTGTGTCATTTCTTATGATTATTATCTAATCAAATAAATTATGTCTAAATTTCGTATTCTTTACGTTGCTGCCGAGATTAACCCTTTTCTGCAAACTTCAGAAGTTGCGAATTTTGTTCGTAAACTTCCACAGGTCATGCAGGAAAAGGGAATGGAGATAAGGATTCTGGTACCAAGGTTCGGTTTGATTAACGAAAGGAAAAACAGACTTCACGAAGTAGTTCGTTTATCCGGAATTAACATTGCAGTTGGGGATGAGGAGAAGCCATTGGTAATCAAGGTTGCTTCTATTCCTAATGCGAAGTTACAGGTTTACTTCATTGATAATGAAGATTATTTTCACAGAAAATCAATGTTTTATGATTCTGATAATAATTTTTATGAAGACAATGATGAAAGAGCCGTTTTCTTTTGCAAAGGTGTAATCGAAACGGTAAAAAAGCTTGGATGGCCCCCCGATATTGTACATTGTAATGACTGGATGACAAGCCTCATTCCCCTTTATCTGAAAACAACCTATAAAAATGATCCGCTTTTTGTAAATACAAAATGTGTATTCACCGTTTATAATAATAATTTCAGTCATAAATTTAAAGGTAACCTGATTGATATGGTAAAGATGCTAGACATTGATGATAGCATGCTTACTACACTTAAATCTGCTGATTATGACGGTTTTATCAGGCTTGGTATCGAATATTCCGATGTAGTTATTAAAGCCGAAAAGAATCTTGCAGGCCTTGAAAATCTGTTTCAAAACGGAAATAAAGTAGAAACCATCGATAAAGATGATGATTTTACTGATTCATATTTTAAATTATACAAGGAACTGGTGGGGTGAGATGAACAGAAGGTGGGGCAAATATAAAGGGCTGATCCTGGGGTTAGCCCTTTTAATGTGGGTATCATGTGAAGATCCGGGCATTATAGGCTTCGATGCAGATCCTGATAATTTTAATTTCAGCACTCATTACGAACAATTTACTTTGCCTGCAAAACTGGTTCAGGTTGATTCAATCGTTTCAGGAAATGGCGGCAGAGTGCTGGTAGGCAAGTATAATGATCCACAGTTTGGCATTACAACTGCAAAAGCCTATTCGCAGGTGCGGATGTCATTAGTACCAAGTATACCGGAAAACGGAGTTTTTGATTCCCTCATTCTTCAACTTAAAGTTGATTACGTACACGGGATTAGGGAAGACTATTTAAAGTTACACGAATTAAAAATTTATCAACTGGAGTCGATACTGGATGAATTTACAACCTATTATACCAACAGCGAATCCATTCGATCAATAAAACCAATAGGTACAAATTCTTTTTCATACGACACTATAAATGTAGATGGTGATATTTCAGTGAAACTTGACACAACGTTGAGATTTTCAATGAGTAAGCAATTAGGACAGTTAATATTCGACAAAATGAAGGATGAGACCGACTCTACATTCGAGAATAATACCAACTGGCTTGCATTTTTTCATGGGATTGTTCTTGAGCCCGGAGATGAATACCATAGCATTACCGGTTTTAAAATCACGGATACCCAGTCCAACATGATCTTGTACTATCATCGCGATGATAATGGCAATATCGTCAATTCTGATTATAGATTTATCCTCGATCCTGCCATACACTACAGCAATATTTCCAATGACCGAACGGGTACGCCTATAGAAGGATCACAACCCATTTACACTGAATACACGGCTTCGGATAACAATATATATATTCAGGCCGGAACCGGAATGGTAGCCAAGATTGATTTCACACCATTAATAGAATTTACTGACAGTATAGACTTACTGATCATAAATTCAGCCATTTTAACTCTTGGAAGTGTGATCCCCTATACTCCTTTTGTGAAACCTCCTGATAAACTCATATTCTATTATACTGATTCTTCAAATCTTCGCCTCAAAGACAATGATGGATTCTTTAAAAGCATTCAGCAGGATAACCCTACTATCGATCCTACGTCGGTACTGCTTCCATTGGAATCTGAATTTAAAATTGAAGATGATGATATAATTGATTCTTATTCCGACCGTATTTCGCGTTATGTTCAAGCGCTTATTGACGGCGTTATTGAAAATCATTTGGTTCTGGCATATCCGGTGGCTGTGACGAACGCCACTACAATTGACCGGTTACTTCTTGATCCCGCAAGTATTAAATTAGAGATTTATTATACAACTTCTAAAGAATCAGCTGACTCTGAATAAACGATACTTGGAGCCTGAAGTTTTAAAGCTTATTTATGTGTGGAATCGTTGCATATGTGGGAGAAAAGGAGGCTTATCCCATCATTATTAAAGGACTCAAAAGGCTTGAATACAGGGGCTACGACAGCGCTGGAGTGGCCTTGCTCAATGGATCACTGAATGTTTTTAAAAAACAGGGAAAAGTGTCTGACCTGGTCGCTTCAGTTGGAAATAACCTCCGGAGCACGATAGGCATCGGCCATACCCGTTGGGCAACCCATGGAGAGCCTAGCGATCGGAATGCACATCCCCATATTTCTCCAAACGGGAAACTTGCCATTATCCATAACGGTATCATCGAGAATTATTCCGTCCTGAAACAAGAACTTATCAATAAAGGGTATTCGTTCAAAAGCGATACCGATACTGAAGTATTTATTGCGTTTATCGAAGACGTCCGTACAAATAATGCCTGCTCGCTCCAAACAGCAGTGAGACTGGCACTGAATAAAGTGGTTGGAGCCTATGCGATAGTCATTATTTCAGAAGATCATCCGGATATGCTTATAGCTGCCCGTAAAGGCAGCCCCCTGGTGATCGGACTAGGTAAAAATGAATTTTTCCTTGCCTCCGATGCCACACCCATTGTCGAATACACTAACGAAGTCGTATATCTCAATGATGAAGAAATGGCAGTGATAAAGGGCGGTAAACTGTCAGTCAGGACCATTACGGATGTGGAAACAACTCCTTACATACAAACCCTTGATATTGAACTTGAGGTCATCGAAAAGGGCGGTTATGAGCATTTCATGCTGAAAGAAATATTTGAACAGCCCAGATCGGTAAAAGATAGTATGCGCGGAAGGGTAAATGCCGATATTGGCCGTGTAGTACTTGGTGGCATACGCGAATATAAAAATAAGCTTTTCAATGCGGAGCGCATTATCATTGTGGCATGTGGCACATCGTGGCATGCAGGCCTTGTTGCCGAATACATGTTTGAGGAATTTTGCAGGATACCAGTTGAAATAGAATATGCTTCCGAATTTCGATACAGAAAGCCTGTTATTAATGATGGAGATGTGGTTTTTGCCATTTCTCAATCAGGTGAAACAGCCGATACGCTAGCAGCCATCGAAATGGCCAAATCCAAAGGTGCCACCATATTCGGAGTTTGCAATGTGGTTGGGTCTTCTATAAGCCGGCTGTCGCACGAAGGTGCATACACGCATGCCGGCCCTGAAATTGGAGTGGCAAGTACCAAAGCATTCACTGCACAACTCACAGTTTTATTCATGATCGCTCTGATGGTTGCCGAACATAAGGGTACCATCTCAGAAAGCCGGTTCAGAGAACTGCTTACTGAGCTCGAAACCATACCGGCAAAAATCGAAAAAGCCCTAAAGCTTAACTCCCAGGTGAAATACATCGCCAGCATTTTTAAAAATGCGAGAAATTTCCTGTACCTGGGTCGCGGATATAATTTTCCAGTGGCGCTGGAAGGAGCATTGAAGCTCAAAGAGATATCCTACATTCATGCCGAGGGCTATCCTGCAGCAGAAATGAAGCACGGCCCTATTGCATTGATTGACGAAGAAATGCCGGTGGTTTTTATTGCCACGAATGACAGTTCATATGAAAAAATTGTATCAAACATTCAGGAAGTAAAAGCACGTAAAGGGCGGGTTATTGCTGTCGTATCGGAAGGAGACGAGCTGATTTCGAAAATGGCTGATTATACAATTGAAGTACCTGTAACGGATGAAGCACTTATGCCGCTCGTATCGGTGATCCCACTGCAACTCCTGTCTTATCATATTGCTGTTATGCGCGGTTGTAATGTAGATCAGCCACGAAACCTGGCAAAGTCAGTTACGGTGGAATAAAGGAAATAGATTATTATCGTTACTACTCTACTGTCGATTATGGATCCGAGATATACGGATCTAACAGTATGATACAAGTACATAAATCCCTGTATGTGGAACTGTGGCAACTGTACACCAGCAAAAAACCCCTACCCTGACAATCCAGCGCTCCCTTCCTGTATCGAACCTCTGATTGTACAGATTTCGGTCAGATTCATGTGAATAACAACATCTGCAAAAGTGGGACTTACTGGATTCGAACCAGCGACTTCTGCCCTGTCAAGGCAGCGCTCTAAACCAACTGAGCTAAAGTCCCATCGTTCAAGATCTTAAATGATCCCCACCCTAATACCACACGGTACTTTAATACGTGTGAACCAACTGAGTTGAGGCCTCAGGGACCACTCTGTGTCCCCAAGCCAACATTCAAATATAAACACCTCCTGATAAATCTCCGTGATTTTCTTTTATTCATCGTAACAGGCGTGGAATACAATCAATTATTTACTTTTACCATGCTCAGGTTGATCGCATTTTTTGTACTAAAACAGCTTTCATGTCAATACACCTGAACCTGAATGTTTAATTCATTATCTCTCGATAATTTTCAGGGATAGTTTCCTGTTTCAACAGAGCGCCGGTATTTAAATATGGGAAAATTTCATCGTACTTCTGTATATCGTGCATATTTACCCTTCTGTTAATGTGCTTCCTGTTTAAATCTTCTATATTATCGATTCCGGCAGCACCAACGAGTTCAGTCAGACTTATAAGTGTTGCATGGTGGTAATTTTTAACCCGCTTCGCTTTGTCATCCACATTCAAGCCTTTTATCAACGATTTATTCTGAGTGGTCACGCCCACCGGGCAGGTGTTGCGATTGCATTGCAGCGCCTGTATGCAACCGATAGACATCATCATGGCTCGCGCACTGTTGCACAGGTCGGCACCCAGTGCAATAGCCCTTGCCATATGGAAACCTGTAACTATTTTCCCTGAAGCAATCAGTTTTATATCTTTTTTGAGGTCAAATCCAACGAGGGTATCATATACAAAAGACAGCCCTTCGCGCATGGGCATACCCAATGAATTGGAAAATTCAACAGGTGCCGCTCCCGTACCACCTTCACCGCCATCAACTGTTATAAAGTCTGGTTTTATACCGGTTGTTATCATGGTCCTGCAGATGTCAATAAACTCTCTTTTTTGACCAACGCACAATTTAAATCCTATCGGTTTACCTCCTGACAATTTCCGTAACTGCCGAATAAATCTCAAAAATTCCTCAGGGGTGGAGAAGGCCGTATGCGCCGGAGGTGATAATACATCGATATGAGGTTGCACACCCCTGATTTTGGCAATTTCAAGCGTGTTCTTTATGGCGGGTAAAATTCCGCCATGCCCGGGCTTGGCTCCCTGCGATAATTTTATTTCGATCATTTTAACTTGCTCCTGCTGTGCCTTCTGTTCAAAAAGTTCGGATGAAAAATTGCCTTTCTTATCCCTACATCCAAAATAACCTGTTCCGATTTGCCAGATCAAATCACCGCCATACTTGAGATGGTATGGACTAATGCTACCTTCACCGGTATTATGCGCGAATCCTCCCAGCCGGGCCCCTTTGTTAAATGCCATAATTGCATTGCTGCTCAATGAGCCGAAACTCATTGCTGATATATTCAACAAGCTTGCGGAGTAGGACTTTTTACAATCAGGACCTCCGACAAGAATGCGAGGGAGTTCATCAGATAATTCAGGTAATTTCGGATATATCGAATGATCCATCCATTCATAACCAGCCTTGTAAACGTCCATTTGTGTACCGTAAGGTGTGGTGTCGTTTACTTTTTTAGCCCGTTGATAAATAAGAGACCTAAAGATCCGATTAAACGGCTTACCTTCCGTATCTGTTTCAACAAAATATTGCATAATCTCAGGCCGTATTTTTTCAAGTATAAACCGCGCGTGTCCAATCACAGGAAAATTGCTTTTAATCGCGTGTTTTCGTTGTAATATATCCGAAACTCCGAGAAGGATGACCGGCAGAATAAATATAAGGGACCACAATACGGATATCCATTCTGTCGAAATGATGCCTATGGCAACAAGGATGATGACGGATATTAAAATAAATTTTTCTCTGTATTCCATGTCAAATAAATTTTAATAATGTATATGAATAAATATTAAATCAATTACACAATGATAACCATTAAAAATAATCGGGAATTTGTCAATAACTTATCTAAACAGGTATTAGTTCCATTTAAATATTACATGCCGCAATACGTAATTATTCGCTTCTTAAGATAACCTGAATCCAAATATACCATCAATGCAACACTGCTAGTATATTACCAAAATATTTAGTTTTTAAATAAATAAACTTGTAAACTAAAATTATTATTGCTAAATTTATTAGGTATTGTCTAATTATTTTAGCAAAATATCATGCAGGAACCTTATATCAAAGGGAGAGGAGCACAGTTTAACCCTAAGAACCCGTTTTCAAAATCAGAATACACGCGTGAACACACGGAAGGTATCGACGAAAATATATTTGCCGATAAACCGAAAATGCAACTGTTCTATGAATCTCCCAAAAACATTATAAGCAAATTCAACAGCCCTGATCTTGGTGGCGAGGGTTACTCGATAAATCCTTACCAGGGTTGCGAGCACGGTTGTTCATACTGTTATGCAAGAAATTCTCATCAGTATTGGGGGTTCAGTGCCGGTTTAGATTTTGAAACTAAAATAATTATAAAGAAAAATGCAGCCGAACTTCTTGAAAGGTCATTTCTGTCTTCAAGTTGGGTAGCTCGTCCAGTCATGTTGTCTGGCAATACCGATTGCTATCAGCCGTCGGAAAGAAAATTGAAAATCACGCGTTCACTGCTAGAGGTGTTTACGAGGTATCGAAACCCGGTTACGATTATCACCAAAAATAACCTTGTGGAAAGGGACATAGATATTCTGCAGGATCTTGCAAAGGATAATCTCACATATGTTTTTATATCAATAAATACAGTGACGGCAAGTCTAAGGCAAAAGATGGAACCCAGAACGGCTACAGTAGCAAAACGATTTAAGATAATCAGAAAATTGAGTGACTCAGGCATACCTGCTGGTGTGATGGTGGCTCCGGTAATACCAGGTTTAAATGACCATGAAGTGCCTGAAATATTAAAACAGGCAGCAGATAATGGGGCGGTAGGATGTAGATATGAGGTGGTCAGGCTAAATGGTACCATCGGAACCATATTCAAAGACTGGCTGGTAAAAAACTATCCTGAAAAATCATACAAGGTATGGAAACAGATTGAAACACTGCATGGTGGAAAAGTAAATGATACCGAATGGGGAAGGCGGTTGCTCGGCGAAGGAAATTACGCAACGATGATCGCCAGACTCTTCCAGACATCAAAAGAAAAATACTTTGAAGGACGGCAGTTACCCGTACTGAATCGTAATAAATTCCGCAGGGGAGGGAATCTGACTTTGTTTTGAAAGTAACAGGCATATAGAAATATGTACTTTTTCCGAATGCTGCAAATACGATAATCATAATTTGGCTTCGACCTGGTTACGTAACAGATCATCGAGTGTTTCCCTTTTCCGGATCAGTTGTGCTTTCCCGTCATGGATCAGCACTTCCGCGGGCCGTGGCCTTGAATTATAATTTGATGCCATCGAATAGCCGTACGCCCCTGCATTCCGTATGGCCAGTATATCACCTTCATGCACTTCGTCAAGTTTACGGTCCCAGCCCAATGTATCGGTTTCACAAATATATCCTACAACAGTGTAAACACGCTTTGTGGCGTTGAGGTTTGAAAGGTTGATGATTTCATGATAGGAATCATACATCATGGGTCTGATCAGGTGGTTCATACCCGAATTTACACCAACAAATACAGTTGCAGGTGTTGTTTTGATCACATTTGCCCGCACAAGCAAATACCCTGCTTCGCTTACCAGGTATTTACCGGGCTCAAACCAGAGTTCAAGTTTTCTACCATATTCCTTACAAAATTCATTGAATGCGACCGTCATGGCTTCACCTAGTTCAGCCATATCTACATTAATATCTCCTTCCTGATAAGGAACTTTAAAACCGCTTCCGAAGTCAAGAAATTGCAAATGGGGAAATTCGCGGGCCGATTCAAAGAGAATATTGGCTGCCTGCAAGAAAACCCCCGGATCAAGAATATCCGATCCGGTATGCATGTGCAAGCCGGTCACCTTTATGTCGTATGTTTTGATTACGCGCAACAGGTGTCGCAACTGTAATATACTGATTCCGAATTTGGAGTCAACATGACCGGTGGATATTTTGTGATTGCCGCCGGCCTGAATATGCGGATTTATTCGAAGGCAAATGGGAATACGATCCTGATATTTATTCCCAAAATGCTCAAGAATAGAAATATTGTCGATATTTATAATTGCACCGATTTCAATGGCTGCTTCTACCTCTTCAAATCCTACAGAATTGGGGGTGAATAGGATTTCCTCCGGCTTAAATCCAGCCATAATACCCATATGAAGCTCCTGAATTGATACTACGTCGAGGCCTACTCCCAGTTTTTTCATCAACCGGAGAATTGAAAGATTGGATAATGCTTTGGCTGCATATTTTATCCGGAGATTAGCGCCAGAAAAAGCAGCTTGCAGCTTACTTAACTGATCTGCAATTTTTTTGCCATCATATACATAAAGTGGCGTATGGTATTCTTCAGCCAATTTAATTACGTCAATTCCCTGAATCCGGTACCGGTTCGTTTTTAATTCCATTCTGTTGTAGCTGAAATGTGAACTGCAAAGATAAATGGTTGGCATATAATTACAGGGATTAACAATTGCTGGCTTAAGTAATTCAGATATAAATCGATCAGGCTGTGAAGATTGGTAGCTCAATTTTGTTATCTGCATGTCAATGAATCACTTATAATAAACCTGATGTATGAAATGAGATTAATAATTTCGGCAATTATATTAGGACAACATGGAAGTACGCATTTCACTACTTCGGTATGCTTCAATCCGGATGAATTTATAATTGTGTCTTCGGGTAAGGACACACATTTAGACTTGTACATTGAATTAATTATTGTATCTTGATATATATTTTATTGTCAGAGGTCAAACATCATTTTTACCTATGATTCAGATAATACCCTCCATATTGATCCGTAAGGGGAAAATTGTAAAACAAAAGCAAAATGATCATTCACAGGAAACTGATTACGAAAAAAACCCTGTGGATCTTTCTTTGGAATATGAAGATCATGGGATCGAAGTAGTGCATCTTGTAGATCTCGATGGAGCAGAAAGAGGGGCACCCATAAATTATCATGTGCTGGAAGCCATTACGGGTCATACGAAATTAAAAGTTGATTTTACGGGTGGTATTACTACCGATGGAGATATTAATAAGGCGTACGAATATGGTGCAAGTTATATTACTGCAGCCACTATTGCAGCTTACCAGCCCGATCTGTTCGCTTCTTGGATCATTTCCTACGGCCGTGAAAAAATGACCCTGGGAGCTGATTCAATGGACGGTAAAATTGCTATTAAAGGATGGATTAAAAAAACACAAATTGACCTGTTTGAACATATCCGGTATTTCTATGATCGCGGACTGAAATATGTAAAAACAACTGACATTTCCCGGAACGGATTACTGGAAGGCCCGTCATTTGACCTTTACAAGAAAATAATTGACAGTTTTCCGGGTATACAGGTGCTTGCATGTGGAGGAGTCAGAAACTTCGACGATATTGAAGAACTTAATAAAATTGGTGTTTTTGCCGTAATTATCGGTAAAGCCTTTTATGAAGGCAAAATCACCCTAGATGAAGTTTTGAAATTCTCCGTGAATCAGGAATAAACCTCAACTCTTACGTAAACTCCAGTCACACTGCACTACAATTTTCGAACCAGGTTATTTTTATCTGTTTTCAGCAATGATACACGAAGTTTTTTATATGTGATATCTCGTATATCAAATCTGAAAATTTTAACTATACTAATTTGAAATCCGCTCAAGTAAAATCCTCATATACAACATTCTGCGATTCTTATAAATAATGAAAGACACCTTCAGATAACTCCTCCCTTTTGCGATTATTTCGCTGATTCTATAAATAGATTAAAATCCTTCTTGAACTGCTCAAGCGAAGGTTTGTGAATATACATCATATGTCCGGCCTGGTAAAATGTAAGGTTGATGTTTTTTTTAAACTGTGGTTTTAAAAACATGTGATCGATGGTATAGCGCGTGGCAAAATATGCAGTGGCCATATCGTAGTACCCGTTGGCAATCCACACTTTTAGAAATGGGTTTTTAGTCATGGATTCGCGCAGGGTTTCGGATACATTGAGATAACGGTTTTCTACATCGCTGTAGCTCCAGGGGCGAACACGGCCAGTCAATATCTCGTATGTAATATCCGTTTTGAACCCGAGCTCTCTTCTTAAATAATCATTTATTGCAGCAGTATAGGGTCCAAAAATGGCTGAATTATAGCTGGGGTCATATTCATATCTTTCGCCGGCTTCATCATAATCATAGCCGGTAAACCGGCTGTCGAGGCGGCCTACGGTTTTGCCTTCGCTGCGAAGGAGTTCTTTATTAAATCGTCCTACATACAACCGCAGGTTGGAATTATCGATATAGGTTTTTGACAATCCGGTATAGGCGTGCAATTTATCTATGATAACGCTGCGTTCTTCTTCTGATAGCTGATCCCCTTTGGCCAGTGCAAGGGTATATTCATTCATGGAAAATGATTCCACTTCCGTTAGCAATTCGTTCAGGTCATCGTATTCTGAATCAAGCTTTTTATGATACCATGCGGTAGCCGCAAATGTTGGCAAATATAGCGGATAGGGCAGGTCATTGCCTGGATTAAAACGCGAAGCCTGAAAGTTCATTATGGCAGAAATCATCATAATTCCGTTCAGGTACATGCCATGTCGGTTTTGCAGATAACCTGACAAGCCGGCGGCCCGGGTGGTACCATAACTTTCACCACATAAAAATTTGGGTGAGCTCCACCGGTTATAACTGCCTGTGTATTGGTATATGAAATCGCCTACCAGGTTAATATCATTTTCAAATCCAGTAAATTCATCTTTTTTATGTTCGCCGGCAGGTCTTGTAAACCCTGTCATCATCGGGTCAATAAAAACCAGATCGGTTTTATCGAGCCACGAAAATTCATTGTTAACTACCTGGTATGGTGGCCTGAGGGAGCCTCCTTTATCTGTCATTTGCACCCTCCGGGGTCCCAATGCTCCCATATGCAGCCAAACCGATGATGATCCCGGGCCGCCGTTGAAAGTAAACGTAACGGGCCTTTTGGAAATATCAGTTACGCCCTCACGGATATAGGCGATGAAAAAAACCTTGGCAAGGTCTTCGCCCTCGTCATTACGCATTATCATATAACCCACAGTAGCCGTATAGCTTATATTTTGGCCATTAATACGCACCTGATGTTTGGTAACCGACATCTCCGGCTCTGGTTTTGGCTTGTCCTGCGCAGATAGTACAAACCAGGTTAGGAATAAAAATAAAAAGACAGTTGATTTTTTCATGGCATCTTCTCCTTTAAGCATACGGGCATTCAAGGTAAATGAATCATTCTGGCTTTGCAATACCAAATGGTGATAAATCTGCATATCCATGGTTTCAGCTGCAATTATCCTATTTTTGCGCCTTATACCTTTATAAATACATGAATAAATCCATCTATATCTGTCTGAGTCCTGACCTTGTACACCTATACGATTTAAAGGGTAAAATTGTGGTTATTGTAGATATATTGAGGGCAACTTCATGTATCACTACAGGTCTGGCCCACGGAGTCAGGAGTATTACCCCGTACGAATCGCTCGAGGAATGCAAGAGCATGAAACAAAAGGGATATTACATTGCTGGCGAACGAGGAGGTCGGAAAGTGAATGGTTTTGATATCGGTAACAGTCCTTATAGCTACATGGAACCCCATTTGAAAGATCAGAAGATTGCGATAACCACTACGAATGGAACGAGGGCTATAGAAAAATCAAATGACGCTGAGAAAATCATTATCGGCGCTTTTCTTAATTTGTCGGCCGTTGAAAATTACCTCAGGTTGCAGGAAAGCGATGTGGTTATACTTTGTGCCGGTTGGAAAGGCCATATTAACCTTGAAGACAGCCTGTATGCAGGAGCGCTGGCTTTGACATTAGAGTCAGAATTCCACTACACTGACGATGCGGTATTAGTGGCAAAAGCCTTGTATAAGGAAATGAAAGGCGGTATGCTGCATGCAATTCAAAATGCTTCGCATGCTAAACGGCTCAAAAAATTCAATGTGATAAAAGACATCGAGTTTTGTCTTACGCATGACCGCTATGATGTCGTACCTGTGCTGAAAAACGGAGAGATTGTGATTTGAATTTGATGTGTACTAAGTGTGGATTTCACTGCTTCACCCTGTTTCCAAACTATGCGTAACCGATTCTACTGGCGGAGCCGTCTACTCGATTAGTGCCTTTTTATTCATCCGGACTTGTTAAATCAATAAAATGCCTGATACTATGTTATTCCAACTCAAAACTCCATCAACAACATCTGGTGCACACTTCTAAATCCATTATTCTGAATAGATTTTAAGGAACCTATATTATCCTTTTCACATGAACAAATGGGTTGCCTATTCCATTGAAGTGTGATTTCTTTCGCTTTTCCCAGTAAAAACGTTCCTAGGCCTTTTCTTCTGTGTTCAGTTGATACAACCACGCCCACATCGGCTACTGCGGAATCACTTTCACTTTTTCTTACCTCACAAGTTCCTAGGATTTCTTCCCCATCTTCCAACGCAAAAATCTCCCCTCTCGCTATCAAGTTACCTAAGTATCCGTTTAGCCACTCTTTGGGTCCGCCCATACTTTTATGGCAAAAATCAACCAGTTTTTCAAGATCCTCTTCTGCAGCAAGTCTCAATACACCCTCTTTTTCAACCGTTTTCACTTCAAAAAAATCAGTAAATAAATAGGTGTTTACCTCTACCGCTTTCTGAAAATGCATCGTCATAGATAAGCAATAAGGATTATTCGTACCGATTAATCCTTTTTTAATTTCCTCTTGATCAATAAACTGCTGAAAAATAGATACACCTTCTTGCATCCAATGAGGCAATACAAAAAACTGCAAAAGACGGTTATCGTCATCTACACATACATAACCAATAGTTTGGTTTTCATCTTTAACCTCCCAATGGTTCGCATAGTCTGTAAGCACTTCCCACATACCATCTTGAGGAGCTGTGAGACTCTTTTGCCATTCAAACTTCAAAGGGTCTAGAATACTAGTGTCAGTGATTTTATTGAAGTGGAATTGCTTTGTATCTGTTTGCATTCTTGTTGTGATATCAAATAAAGTTTCCTTTATAGTTTTTTTTAAATTGGCACTAACGGTTTGAATAAACACCTGTTTTTAATGGTGTTTATTTGGTGTTAGCTGAAGCTACTCTAATTCAACTGCAGCAGGGGAGTATTCTAGGGGCAAATATTTCCATATCATTATTGCAACCATCACAATTACGGTTCCTGCCAAAAGATAATACAGGTACTTCTTATCAACTTTCTTTGACTCTTTTTTTACAATCTCCTTTTGTTCCCCTTCACCACTCAGTACCTCGTACACCTTCACGGGATCATCCACATTCTTCAGTTTTTTATTCCCGATAAAATTTGTATTAATTCCTGCCTTGTTCTTTACATCTGAATAAACTTTGCCCGATATAACTATACTGCCTTCCTGCGCATATTCCTGGAGCCGGGAAGCGATATTTACGCCATCACCCAAACCACCTAAATTTG
>JACZXH010000123.1 GCA_022571715.1 Bacteroidota bacterium
CTAAAATGATCCCGAAAATTATGTTATTCTCCAGATTGCTAACCATTTTTAATGTCCGTTTTGATTGATCGTTGGTTATCACAATGTTCAGATCGGAAGGAAAAACATTTTGTTTAGCCTTTTCCAGAACATCATTGATTTTCTCTGTAACTATAAGCAGGTTTTCTCCGCTGCGTTTGATCACATCCACCATTAATACGGGTTGACCATACAACCGGGCATAACTTTCGCGTTCTTTATAGTCGAACTCGATAGTGGCAATGTCTTTAAGATACACGATGTTGTTGTGTTCGTGTTTGACAACAATTTCACTTAGTTGATAGGGCGAATTAAACTCACCTAAAATTCGGATAGATCTTCGCACACCATTACTCAAAATATTTCCGCCCGACATGGTAATGTTTTCGGCTGAAACGGCATTCTCAATATCAGCAAAACTAACAGTCCGGGCTTCCATAGCATACGGATCTGCATTTATGCGAACTTCCTTTTCATCAATACCTCTGATTTCAACTTTCGAAATTTCCGGGAATTTCTCAATTTCATCCTCAAGGTACTCCGCATATTCTTTCAGCTCTTCAACGCTGTAATTCCCCGAAATATTGATGTTCATAATTGGGAATTCAGACATATTCATTTCAAAAACATTTGGATCAGACTTAAGGTCCGTAGGTAAATCCGGTTTGGCCCTGTCCACAGCATCTTTCGCTTTTGTGAGCGCTAGCTCAATGTCGGTACCGGTTGTGAACTCAACTATGATGGTAGAATGATCCTGCACCGAAGTGGATTTGATATTATCAACTTCGGATATCGTATTCAACTCTTTTTCAATCGGGCGTGTGATTAGATTCTCTATATCTACCGGAGAATTACCGGGGTGATTGGTACCTATATAGACAATGGGTTGCGACACCTCCGGAAACAATTCTTTGGGCAGCGATATGTAACTGCCTATTCCGATGGCAACGATCAGCACGGTTAAAACATACACCGTAGTCCTGTTGTTCAATGATATGGTAGTAAGCCAAAATTCCTTATCAATTTTTTTTTGATTCAGTTCTTCATTCATTATAATCTCCTTACTTCAGCAAATTATGATTCTGATTCTACAATTCTTACTGCAATACCATTTGTCAGCTCGCGGAAACCTCGATCAACAACAATTTCACCTGCATTGATACCCTGATGCACCTCCGTCATATTATTATACGACTTGCCTGTTTCGATGTGCAATTTTTCTGCGATTTGTTTGTCTCCATCCTTTCTGATAGTAAACACAAACTGGCCCTGGTCATCATTCTGAATAATATTTGTGGGAATTACCGTAGCGTTTTCATTTTTATAATCTGTTAATTCCACAATTACCATCATGTTAGGCTTTACCTGATACCGCAGGTTATTAAGGCTTACTTCCGTGATAAACGTCCTGTTTTCAAGATGAATCACATCACTTACTGCATCAATTCTGCTATCAAGGTATTCTTCAAAAGCCGGCAGATATACCCGCGCATTATCTCCCTTTTTGAATTTACCTACATACCTTTCGGATACATCTGCTTTGATGTACAAATTTTTCAGGTTAACAACACGAACCAATTGCATCCCGGTCATCACAAATTCACCTTCTTTGACAGGGATACTATCAATACTACCACTAAAAGGCGATTTAATGCGTGTTTTTTCAAGCCGGGTATTTGCAGAAGCCATTCGCTTTTCAAGTGTCTCCTTCCGGTTCTTTGCCTCAAGATATTGTATTTCGGAACCAACGCTTTTTTCCCATAGCCTGGCTTGCCTTTCATATAACAATGCTGCCAGTTCAAGCTGGGTTTTCAACTCGTCTATACTTCTCCTGATCGATTCCCCATCAAGAATGACAAGTAACTGACCCTTATTAACACGATCCCCTTCTCTAACCATTATCTTTTGGATAAGGCCTGCCATTTCAGCACTTATCATAATATTCTGTCTGGAAGCTATACTCCCCCTAACTTCAATCTTATGGTAAAACTCCTGGCGTGAAACCTCTATAACAGAAACAAGTGTGGTCATATCAGGTTTATATTCAAAAAGCGGATCCTGCTTTTTTATCTCCTTTTCGAGCTTTAAAATTCTCTTTTGCAACTCCTTTTGGTCCCCTCTCAGGCTATACAACTCTTTCTTTTCACTTTCAAGATCGCCATTATCCGAAACCTGATTGCATGAAGCCAGAAATAAGATAAAAGTTAGTATGACTATGCTAAATTTATATGACATGATAATGTTATTTCAGTTTGTTATTTATATAATGTGCCTGATGCTTTATCCAAATCAACATTCGATATCAATACCTGATATAACGCATTAAAATAATTATTTTGCGCTTCTTTATACGTTGCATCCGCCTCGATCAATTCAATATTTGATCCTATCCCTTCCTGATACTTCATCTTTGTAACATCATAAACCTCTTTTGAAAGCTCCATATTGTTCTCCTGCGCTTTGAGATTACGCAGGGCATTGTCCAGATTGATTCGGGAAGTTTGAATCTCCAGATCTATGGAGTTTTCAAGAAGTGAAAATGAATTTTCTATTTGATTAATTTTAATCCTCGATTGCTGGATTTTATAGCTTTTGTTCAATCCGTCAAAAACGGGAATGCTCATAGAGAGCCCGTAAAAACCCAATCCGTGCCAGTTATTTACGTCCATAAGATTATTTAATGTGTTTGTACCCGTATTTGCTCCGCCTGTAATGAAAAAATCAATCCTGGGCAGGTATTGCACTGTGTTGTTTTTAAGATCATAATGAGCCAATGCTTCTCTGGTAAGTAACACCGAATATTCAATTCGATCCCTATAACTGAAACTTACTGTATTTGTTTCATGTATCATTTCTCCCAGATCACTTAATTTACCACGCAACTTCAGTTCATAAGTGATCGGCATACCCATCTGAAACTTAAGTAACTGGTAGCTGACTTTCAGCATTTCCTTTGAATTTTGCAGGGTGGTACTAATATTATTAAACTGCACCTGAATCCGGTTTACATCAATTTTTTCTACAAATCCGTTCTCAAACATGATTTCCGTTTCCAGCAGCAGGCTGTCAAGACGATTATAGTTCATTTCCACCAGGTCCAATGCAACTTCATTAATCAAAACGGAATAAAATCCTTTTGTCACTGCCTCTGCTACATCAATTTTTGTTTTGATATGTTCTTTCGTTGAAAGCTCAGTAAAAGTCTTTGCAGCCTGTACACCCACAAAATAAGACCCATAAAAAACCAATTGTTTTAATCCTACAGAAAGGTTACCTGTATATTGCGTAGAAAACTTGACAGGTATAAAATCATCGGCCGGAGCATTTTCATCAAAAAATATGGCCGGAATAAAGCTTGTGGGAACACCAAAATTATTTCTTAAATCCACAAATACATCAATTTGTGGCAAACCCTCAGAAAGGATCTCTCCTACCACTTTCTGTTGCTTTTCAACTTCAAGCTCCATATTCAGCACATTCTGATTGTTTTTCATTGCATAGCTTATGCACTCCTGCAGTGTGAATTCGTAATGCTCCTGACTGTACCCTAAACCAGCTGAAGCCAACATCAATGCAACACTTAGTATAATTTTTGCTGAATTACTCATATGACTGATTATTTTCTTTTTCCAAATATTCTTTGTATAATTTTCTTCCCTTTTCTGTTGTAATTCCATATACAAAATGATTGAATAACTGCATCTGAACTTCCATAAAATTAAATTTTTCGGAGGGAAACGATTCTCTGTCAAATAATACTTGAATTTCCATTACGCGCAGGTTTGCGAGAATTTCAGCATTCACTTCCGGCCGAAAATACTCCTCCTCTATACCTTTTTTAATATTTTCAACTATTGATTTGAAAATATACTGGTCTTTAAACTCAGTCCAGTATTCCCATGATTTCGGATAAAATCGCTTTAAATCGAACAAAACAGATGGATTGATTTCACTCAGACTTTTACGCATGCATTGTGATATTAAAAACAGGCTTTTGATAGAGTTTTCGGAATTACGGAATATCTTGTCAAATTCAATCCGTTCTCTGTCAAGATGAGCTTGAGTAGCTTCTGCCACCAGTTCATCCTTATCAGAATAATACTGATATAGTGTCTTTTTTGACATTCCCAGTGCTTTGGCAACGTCATCCATTGTAACTCTCCTAACCCCATATCGAAAAAAGAGCATTTCAGACTCTTCTAATATTCTCTCTCTAACATCCACTGAATCAATACATTAAATTCTGCGCAAAACTATGGAAACTTTATTGTTATTCATAGTTTCCAGTATAACTTTTCTTAACGAATAAATTCAAAAAAGGTTTTATCCGGGAGTATATTATGATTCAGGGCTGAAACATCTTTTATACTTTTCTTTTTCGGCATCAGTTAAATTCTCCCATTTTCCAAGAAATCTTTTTTTCCAATAGCGGTGATGAGGTCGGCCACCTCTTTTACAGATGCCGCTAAAAAGAATTTTTGACAATAAAAGAAGACCGATCGCCTGGATGTATGAGATTGTA
>JACZXH010000079.1 GCA_022571715.1 Bacteroidota bacterium
ATATCCACCAAGGCATAATAACTTAATCACCACCTACGGATCCTGATACTCCATCTGAAACAAAAATCTTCAGATCGAGGAAAACTTCAATAGGCTCTAATAGCATTTATTCTTAATAAAGTATATAATTACGTAGCACTGAAATTAGAAAAGCCTACATTCAATTGAACGTAGGCTTTTTCTCGTGGGCCCACCAGAACTCTAGCCTGGCACCACCTGATTTTTAATCAGAAAAAAGGACTCAGGCCTTTGCGAGATTAATCTCTTCGAGCGAAGCCTCTGTGAGAGGTTTGGTTATGAATTTTATAACATAATCGTTGTTGACGATTTTATCAATATCCCTCTTGTTGTCAGAGCTTGAAAGTATAATCACCTTGCAGTGATCTTTTACCGTATCACCGAATTTTTCAAACTCATATAAAAAGACAAATCCGTCAACGATGGGCATATTGATATCGAGAAATATTATTTCCGGTAGGCTTCCGGCATTTTCCTTATTTTCTTCAAGATAATCCAGTGCACTTTTACCGGAACTTTTTACAATAACCATTTTTGCAAAACTTGTGATTTCTATGATACGCTTACTGATAAAATTATCGGTATCATTATCATCAACCAGCATTACGAGTTCCAGTGTTTTTGAATTAACTTCCATAAATATATTACTCTGAATTGAATTGACAAGTTAATTAATGACTTTGTAATTACGGTTTATTGACTTCAAATATTAACAGACTTTTTACCTGAGAATATTCAATTCCTGACAAAAAATTAACCATTTAAACCGGGCGCAAATTTAAGCAATTAAATTACTTATTTTCATGCTATTAACTCCGAAATATAATCGGAATTAAAATAAAAATAATTTTGAGATAAACAGCAACTAATTCCGGCGTTTACTGATTTTCAGTTTCTCACCAATCTCTATAGCATTGCCAGTTTTAGCATTCCACTCCTTTATTTCCTGTACGGTTACACTATGCTTCCTCGCTATACTATACAAGGTATCCCCAGGTTTTACGATATACAGATCAAATTCAGATAAAACTGCGGTTCCATTTGCTATTCTTGCATTGATATATTTACGTCCCATATTTTCATCATTATAATCAACCGGTACATATATTACCAACGTCTGACCCGAACGGATCACTTCCCCGGGCTTAATATCATTCTTGCTGGCAATCTTCAAAACGGGTACATTATAAATCTGTGAAATGCTGAAAAGGGTTTCATTGGTACGTACAATATGATAGATCGTTTTTGTTTCCACAGAATCATTTCTTGCTTTCTTGGATGTACCTTTCTCCTTCGGAATGACTTCTATTTTACCTGGGCCTGAAACGTTTTTTTCCGAAAAATCCGAGGTATGGTTTATAATTATTTTTTCGTTTTTATTATTTATCACTCTTTCATTCTTAACAATCTCTTTCTCGCTGATATCTTCTATCATCTTGCGATAAACAACTGGTTCATTCACAGGCCGTATATACCGTAACCACAACACTAATCCCGGTTTAATATCACCAGCGTCTGCAAGTCTGTTCTTTTTCAGAAGTTTAGCCATTCTTATTCCGTATTTCTGTGATATTTCCCAGAACGATTCATCAACCATTACTGTATGGTAGTGTACTTTTGCTTTTCCCTTTTTCGACTTGAAGTAGTACACCTGCCCTTCTATGATCGTTTCGTGTGGAAAAATTTCATTATACTTTCTGAACTGAATTTCTGTAATTCCGGCTGAATCGGCTACCTCGCTGACGATCATTCCCTCTTTTCCGATAATACCTGAAATACCGTTTACCAATATAAACTCCGGTTTTTTACTTAAAAACCGTTTTGACAACGCAATGGCCGGAAAAGCCTCCGGGTTTTCTACGCCCTTATATCGAGGACCTGATGTGTTCGAAGCAATGTTTTCCCTTTCAGCTACCGGTGTATCTAACGCAACATAGGAGGCATGTGCATCACGGTCATAAGGAATTATAACTGTGTAGACTTTATCGTCCGGTATCCGGCCTTTTTTAAGCCACATATTATACTTTCTCAATTCTTCTTTATCAACATTAAATTCACTGGAAATAGCAGACAGTGTTTTCGAATTGCTCACGCTGTACTCCTTCAAAACAATTTTTGAGGGGTTATGATTTTGCAGCGCATTCTCAAAGGCAATTCTGTGGGCGAGGTATTTTTTTATATACCAATAGGTGCCTTTCGTAATGGTCATGGACTTGGCACCGAAATACTTATCGTTCTCATTCTTCAATACCCCACCAGCACCCATTTGATATGACTGCAAGGCTAGCAGCCAGTTATCAAAATAAAAATTATTCTTTTTGAAATATTTAGCTGCGGCCCTCGTGGAAGACACAATGTTCATTCTTTCATCTATATGATCATCAATTCTTAATCCCATTTCAACTGCTGTAAAATCCTTGAACTGCCAGAAGCCAACCGCGTCAGATACCGACACCGCATCGGGTATCAATGCGCTTTCCTGAATTACAAGGTATTTAATGTCATCTGGTACTTTTTCTTCAGCCAGGATCCGCTCAATGACAGGGAAATACATACTCGCTCGCTCAACCTTTGCTTCAAAATACATTGGACTTTGTGTAAGATCATCTACATCAGCCTGAATTTCTTTTCTGGCTCCTTCAGAAATTTTGAGCCTAATGTCGGCAAACTGCATTCGTTCCGGAACTACAGGCTTCTGTGCTGACACCGCATGATATGATATAAACAACCAAACTAAAAAAAGTAGGTTTCTGCTCATTTTTTCCGAATAATCATCAAACCATCCCTTACCGGAAGCAATACATTTTCCACACGGTGGTCTTCCTGTATTTTACGGTTAAATATCCGTAATCCCTCTGTTTCTTTATCCCCCTTCCTATTGTCTTCAATCACTTTACCACTCCATAACACATTGTCGGCAATGATAATGCCTCCTACCCGAAGTTTGGGAAATATAAGTTCGTAATAATTTTCATAGTTTTCCTTATCCGCATCAATGAAAACCATATCAATCTCTCCCTGGAGTTCCGGAATGATTTTCAGGGCATCTCCGATTATAAATTTGATTTTATCGCCTATCGGCGACTCTTCAAAAAATGCACGAACTGTATCCTCCAGCTCTTCATTGATATCAATGGTAACAAGCGATCCATTTTGTGCAAGGCCCTCGGCCAGACACAGGGCAGAGTACCCTGTAAAAGTTCCGATTTCAAGGATTTTTTCAGGTCGCATTATTTTTGAAATCATACTGAGAATCCGGCCCTGCAAATGACCCGATAACATCCTGGGCATAAGCATTTTTTCATAGGTAAATCTATTGATCCTATTTAAAAGAGACGATTCCTCCGATGTGTGACTTTCAGCATATTTTGAAATATCGGTGGGCAAAAAATCCATTTGGCCTATCTAGTTTGGAAGATATGTTAATACACTCAATTTTTTGGAGTCAAACATTTCATTGGCAATATCCTGTAATTGAGAAGATGTAATTACTTTTATCCGGCCAAATATTTCTTCCAGACCGGGAATTCGCCCCAGATCAAGCATGCTTTTGCCCATCATCAGCATAAAACTCAGATTATTCTCTTCCGACATAGCCAGTTGCCCCATCAACTGTTCTTTAGCCCTGTGCAGTTGCATACTTCCTAGCCGGTTCTCTTTCAATCGGGTAAGCTCTTTCATCACCATTTTCTCGGCTTTGGGTAACTGGCCCGGTTCGGTACCAAAAAAAATAGCAAACATGCCCGTATCGGTAAAGGCACTGTATTGAGCATCGATACTGTAGACATACCCGTGTTTTTCCCTCAGCTCCATATTCAACCTCGAATTCATACCAGGTCCTCCCAGCAAATTAATTAGAAGGAAAAAGGGTAGTCTTTTTTTGTTTGACAATTCATACGAAGTTTGGCCAATAGCGCAATGACTCTGTGAGATGTGCCTGTTCAACTTTTTATGCTGCGGATTATAAATGTCATACTGAACCCGTTTCCGGGCCGACCGATACACTGGAATATTTTCAAGATACCTTATTGCAAGACGTTTTACTTTTGAAAAGGGAATATCTCCAACGGATGAAAAAATAATTCTCTCCGTATCAATATTTTCTGAAATAAAGGCTTTGAAATCATCCCGGTGAAAAGACCGGATGCTATCGGCAGTGCCAAGTATGTTACGTCCCAGGCTGTGCCCATTAAAAATAAGGTTATCGAAATCATCTTGAATGGCATCCTCGGGAGAATCTTTATACATAGCCATTTCTTCAAGTATCACACTCCGCTCGTTTTCAATTTGCTTTTCAGGAAATATGGAATCGAACGTAATGTCAGCAAGCAGATCGAAGGCTTTCGGAAAAAATTCATTTAGAACAGAGGCATAGAAACAAATCTTTTCTTTTGTTGTAAAAGCATTTAATTCCCCCCCAACCGAATCGAGACGGTTCAGGATATGGTACGCTTTTCGTTTGCTGGTTCCTTTAAAAGCCATATGCTCCCAAAAGTGGGCAAGACCTTGCTGCTGCGGAAGTTCATCACGGCTTCCAATGTCAAGATAAAATCCACCGTGAGCTACTTTAGCTCCTCGAACTCTTTTATGAACAAGCCTTATGCCGTTCGTAAGTGTGTAAACCTCAAATTCGTTCATTGCTCAGATTCTGTGCAAATGTAGCCATTTTCGTAATTTAAATTACCGCCACCTCCTGATAGATTGACAGGATGTGATCCGCTTAACTCAAACTGTTACACATCATTTCGCTGTTGGCTTTGGGCACTTTATACATTGTTATGTATGTCAAGTGGTACAGAATATATTAAAAACATGCAGAGAATTTATAGGTTTTAGATAATTTCGAAACCATAGAATTAAAATCATTTCATGCGTAATCATGATTACAAACGGTTCTCGATTTAAAAAAATTGAAGATATTCACATTCTAGCCGATTTACTTAGAGCGGAAGGCATGTGTGTAGATGATCTGGATTGTGTAGATGTACTGAATGGCATGTATGATAGTGATGATATGTTGATCGGGAGTTTCGGTATTGAACTATTCGGTGGCCATGCACTTTTACGAAGTATTGTCGTGATTAGTGATCTGAGAGGCAAAGGTATTGGAGTTGACCTTGTTAACAATGCCCTGGGATCGGCAAAAGAGCATAATGTCAGGAAACTTTATTTACTTACCACTACGGCCGATAGATTTTTCGCAAAATTCGGTTTCAAAATAACTGACAGAAATACAGTTCCGGAAAGCATAACTTCAACAACTGAATTTCAAACTTTCTGCCCGGATACGGCGGTATGTATGAAATTGACATTCAAAAATGAATAGAAAAAAGGATTCCATAAGACATTCGAAAAAGGCCCCGGAGCCAATGGGAACATATCCGCATGCTCGAAAAGTGGGTAATCTGCTTTTTCTTTCCGGAGTAGGTCCGAGAGAACGTGGTAATGAAAAAATACCTGGTGTTGAATTAGATAAAAACGGTAATATTTTAACATATGATATTGAGCAACAATGCCATGCTGTATTCCGAAATGTAAAATACATCCTTGAAGATGCCGGGTCAGACTGGCAATACCTGGTGGATGTAACTGTCTTTCTTACCAACATGAAGGATGATTTTGCAGTATATAACAAAATTTATGCGGAATATTTCAATAACAACCAACCCTGCCGCACTACAGTGGAGGTCAAAAGCCTTCCTACCCCGATTGCCATCGAATTAAAATGCATAGCCGTGATCGATGAATAAATTTACATGGTAACCGGATTTCGATGAATGTATCTATTATTGTTCCTGTCTTTAATGAGGAAAAGTATATTTTCTCCCAACTCGAAAAAGTTGAGCGCGTTCGGCATACCTTGTTTGAATATTCCGAGATTATCATTGTAAATGACGGGTCTTCTGATGGTACAGAAGCCAAAATAAACCAATTCATTGCAACAGTTCCGTTGGATAAAAATTCCGAAGTTATTGTTCTTCATAATGATGTGAATCAGGGAAAAGGAGCTTGCCTGAAATTAGGGATCAAAAAGGCCTCCAATGAATTTATCATTATACAGGATGCTGATCTTGAATATTCTCCCGATGACTGGGCTGACTTGATAAAGCCAATACAGGATAATCATGCTGATGTTGTTTATGGCTCCCGGTTTATTGGAGAAAAACCACATAGAATCCTATATTTCTGGCATTATGCAGGAAACCGCATTATTACCTTTTTTAGTAACTTGTTTACAGATATAAATTTATCAGACGTTAATTGTGGTTATAAAGTCTTTCCGAGAAATTCCATTGATATTGAAAAATTACATGAAAAAAGGTTTGCCATCGATGTGGAAATAACCATCATGCTTTCTAACAAGCCTAATTTGAGATTCTATGAAGTTGGGATAGGTTATTATGGAAGAGAAAAAAATGAAGGCAAAAAGACCACTTGGAGTGATGGTGTGAAAGCCTTATACAGCGTTTTCAAATACGGTGATCCCAAGAAAATTCCTTTTGTAAATTTTCTAACTAAAATCTCTCCCAATATATATTTCCTGATATTCTTTACCTGGGCAACCATATTGAGATTGACTCAATATTTTGCAAGAGGATCCTTTTGGTTGGATGAATGCGCGATTGCATTGAACCTTCGAGACCGGAATTACGCTGAACTTCTACAACCACTGGATTATAATCAGGTTGCTCCAATCGGATTTCTATTGACCACTAAGTTTTTTATAAATTATTTAGGACAAAACGAGCTGTCGTACCGGATCATTCCTGCTTTCTCCGGAGTATTTTCCATTGTACTACTTTATTTATTTGTCAGGAAATTTGCGACAACAAGAATAGCTCTTATAGTAGTTTCATATTCATATTTCCAATTGTATTTACCTATTATTCAGCACAAGTAAAACAATATATGTCGGACTCATTTTTCACTCTGGCTATTTTGTATCTCTATTTTCAGTTTTTCCACAAACAAGAGAGTATCCCGAAAGCAATTTTACTGGGAGTATTTGGAGGATTGTTCATCGGATTTTCAAACATTATTATAATTATTCTGACATCAATAGGCATATATGGTATAATTTCTCTTATACGTTCGTTTTCTATAAATCGTCTTTTGAGTTATACATTTTTAGGAGCTATTTGGCTATTTAGTTTCTTTCAATATTATACTCACTTCATCAAAGACCATTCTAATGAACAAGGTATGAAGAATTATTGGGCAAATTTTTTCGCTCCGATTCCGACTTCATTTGCTGATTTACTTTGGGTTCCTGATAATCTCTGGTATTTCTTTAGAAAATGGCTGGGTTATCATGATAGTACTTGGATTCCTTTTCTGTTATTAATTATTGCGATCTATCTGTGTTTTAGAAAAAAACAATATCGGTATTTATTTTTGCTGCTACCAATGGTAATCCATGTGATTTTGTCAATGTTCAAACTTTATCCTTTCGACAACAAGCGATTAATTCTATACCTGGCGCCATTGCTGATTACGTTTATTTCGGTTGGCATATATCAATTATCCGCCTATTTCAAATACGCTTTGCTTGCAACTATACTGTTTACATGGATTGTAACGGCCAAACCCAGGCAAGAGGCTGAATATTGGTTTAATCATAAACCCCGACGTGAACATATCCGTCCGGTTTTAAATTATATTTCAGAAAATATTCAGAATGGTGATAAGATTTATATTTATTACGGGAGTATCAGAGCTTTTCGATTTTACAAGTCCTGGGTTGGGTTGGATCGATACGAAGGCATTGAAGGATTTCCAGAAGGAATAAGACCGGAAAAGTTCGTTCAGCAGATTGAAGATATGGAAGGTAGAACCTGGATTTTATTTTCTCACATGAATGACCCAAATGGCATCAAGTATATTGAGGACATCGTTGCTGATATTGGGATACTTGACCAACATATTGGAGAAGGTTCTAAAACGTATCTTGTCAGCTTTCCCTGACCGTTGGATATAAGAAAAGGTTCTTCGAATCTGAAAAACCTTTTCTTATTGTTGTCTATAAAATTCCTTACCCGATATTTACCCGTTTGAACGCAGATACTGAGAGACTATTGTTAATATTTTTGAGATAAACACCAACTGTGATTTTATTGTCCTTCACAAAAGCCTGGTTAAGTAAGGTGTTATCTTTTAAGTATTTATTTACCTTCCCTTCAGCAATGCGATCGAGTATATTTTCAGGTTTACCTTCCTGACGCGCCTGTTCTTTTCCGATCTCCATCTCTTTGTCGATTACCGATTGATCAATATCATTCCTATCAACTGCAATTGGATTCATCGCAGCAATTTGCATAGCCACATCTTTCCCGGCCTGTTCCACATCTGAGCCATTAACACCCTTAAGTGCTACCAGTACGCCCAGCTTACTGCCTGAGTGGATATATGGAATTACCTTCTCACCTTTCAGGGTTTCATAAGAAGTTATTTCAAGCTTTTCACCAATTCTACCTACCAGCTCGAGCACTTTTTCTTCAACCGTCAAGTCGCCGAGTTTTTGTTTTTTAAGTGTATCTATATCAGCTGAGTTTTCATTAAAAGCCACATCTAGGATTGCCTTTCCAAGCGTCTGAAATTCCTCGTTTTTAGCCACAAAGTCTGTTTCACATACCAGCCCCACAATCACTCCTTCTGTAGCCTCGTCATTGGTTTTCACAAAGATCACGCCCTCTGTGGTAGCCTTGTCGGCCCTGGCAGCAAAAACTTTCTGGCCTTTTTTACGTAGCAGTTCTATGGCTTTCTCAAAATCACCGTCCGCTTCAACCAGTGCTTTCTTACAATCCATCATACCTGCTCCTGTCATTTTCCTGAGCTTGTTAACATCTTGTGCCGTGATTGTCATAATTACAGTTTCTTTATTGTATGTTAAAATGAAATAATGTTATAAATAAAAAATGAACACCAGAAAAAAGTCTGATGTTCAATATCTTATATTTATACTGTGTTGTCCTATTTTGATACTTTTTCCTGAGTCGTAGTCTCTTTTGCTAATTCTTCACTTACTTCAACACCTTCGGTTACACCCGCCTCATCCAATTTCTTTTTAGCAGCTTCTTCTTCCTTGCGCATTGATTCTTCCTTATCCTTTTTTCTTTCCATCAAGCCTTCCTCCATTGCTTTCCCAATAACCTGTGTGATAATAGTAATAGACTTATATGCATCGTCATTTGTCGGAATCGGGAAATCGATATTTGTAGGATTAGAATTGGTATCAACCATAGCAAAAACCGGAATATTCAACTTTTGGGCTTCTGAAATGGCGATGTGTTCATTCTTAACATCTACAACAAATAGTGCAGCCGGAAGCCTGGTAAGATCAGCGATGCCGCCCAAAATCCTGTGAAGTTTCTCTTTTTCGCGGGTAATCATCAGCCGTTCGCGTTTGGCAAGGTGCATGTATGACTCCTCTTTCATCAATTTCTCAATAGAGGACATCTTTTTCAGCGACCTTCTGATCGTTGAGAAGTTCGTAAGCATGCCGCCCAGCCATCTTTCCGTAACATAAGGCATATTCAGCCGCTTTGCTTCATCCGAGACAACTTCCTTTGCTTGTTTTTTTGTGCCCACAAACATTACTTTTCGTCCTGATCTTACAATCTGTCTCAGCGCTTTTGTAGCCTGATCCAGGCAGCTAAGCGTTTTATTCAGATCAATGATGTGGATCCCGTTACGCTCCATAAAAATATAGGGAGCCATTTTAGGATTCCATTTTCTCGTAAGGTGACCAAAATGAACACCGGCATCAAGTAAATCTTTATAAGTTATATTCTCCATTCAAGAGTGAATTAATTCTATTAACGTTTGCTGAATTGGAATTTTTTTCTTGCTTTCCGCCTTCCAAATTTCTTTCTTTCAACCATCCTCGGATCCCTTGTCAGAAATCCTTCCTTTTTAAGAGAAGGACGGTTTTCATCATCTAATTTGCATAGTGCCCTGGCAATCGCAAGCCTTATTGCTTCGGCCTGTCCTTTTATGCCCCCACCATTAACATTGACTTTAACATCAAATTTCCCTTCTGCAGAAATTGTATTAAAAGGTTGATTTATAACAATACGGAGTATTTCCGATGGAAAATATTCCTCAACTGACCTTTTATTAACAATTATCTTGCCTTTTCCTGGCTGAAGGTGAATCCTTGCCACGGATGTCTTCCTTCTGCCGATTGTATTTATTACCTCCATTTAAACTCGTAATGGTTATAATTTGATTTCTTTTGGTTTTTGTGCTTCGTGTGGGTGTTCGGAGCCGTTATAGACATGCATATTCCGAAACAATGCTCTTCCAAGCCTGTTTTTTGGAAGCATACCTTTTACTGCTCTTTCTATTAAAAAAGATGCTGATTTTTCTTTTATCCGGAGTGGATTTGTAAACCGCTGACCACCCGGATAACCTGTATAAGAAATGTATATCTTATCAGTCCATTTCTTGCCTGTAAGCCGGATATTTTCAGCATTAATGATTATTACATTATCGCCGCAGTCCACATGAGGTGTAAAATCCATTTTATGCTTACCTCTAAGCAACCTGGCTACCTCACTTGAAAGCCTCCCCAATACCTTGTCGTGAGCGTCAATGACAACCCATTCTTTATGTACAGTTGCTTTATTTGCAGCTTTTGTTTTGAAACTTAATGTATCCACTAAACCTTTTTATGTTATAGAGTTTTTCTCCCCCTCGAAAACGGACACAAAGATAGAATTTAATATTTTGAAATACAAAATGCCCCTTTATTTTTGTGCCTCATTGACCGAACTTATCGAGTTTGGAAAGCAGTATACGGTAATCGTCCGGATATGGTGCCTGGCAACTGATTTTTTTTCCATGCATATCCCTAAAAGCGACGGAAAATGCATGTAAAGCAAATCGTTTTATAAGTGGTCGTTCATCTTTCCGGGTACTGAACCGATATTTTTTTTTAATTGAAGAAAGATAAAAAATTTTCCCTCCATATTTTTCATCTCCCGAAACAGGTGCTTTAAGATAAGCAAGATGCACCCTAATCTGATGCAACCGTCCCGAAAGTGGTACGCACTCCACCAGTGTATGTGCCCGGTATTTTTTTATCACCCTAAATTCTGTTTCAGATTTCTTCCCCTTTTTGAAATCAACCCGGGCATTTCCGGTGCCTGATATCAGCGGTACTTGAATTTTGTACTGATCAAAATTGTGTACACCGTCTACCACCGCGTGGTATGTTTTTACAACTTTCCTGTTCTGAAACTGCAGGGCCATATTTTTATACGCCATATTGTTTTTTGCAATAACCAGACATCCAGTTGTGTCTTTATCAAGACGGTGACAAACGATTGCACCGGGCCAGTAATTCCGGGCCAGTTTCAGAATATTCAAACGATCTTTCCGGTCTTCGAGAGAAGAAATGAATGCAGGTTTATTAATTATGATATAATCATTATCCTCATAAATAATGATTTCCTTAAAATTAATACGTTTCTTCATCGGTAGTTCATCATCAGATAGTTAGTCTTTTACCTGAAATCAAAGTTAAATTCAGAGCCTTCGCATAAATTTGAACGTCGTGTCTTTCCGGAATATGTTTACAATTGCCAGGCCAGGGCCGGCACCTATTTTGCTAAGTGTTCTGCATTTTTCAACCCGATAAAACCGTTCAAAAATATTTGACTCGATCCTTTATTGCAATGCCTTTTTGATGTTCTCAGCCGCTCTAATACCATTTGCAGAGCAGGGTAACGCGATTAAAAGTTTTGGAGTATCTGCCCTGTTACTATTAAGTAAGCTGATTTTACAAAAGTATATCAAGCATTTTAATTTCTATTTTAAAATGGAGAATAAAGAAATATTCAGTTTTGTGGATATTTTCGTTTCATCGACGAAATCATCTCCACCAAATTGCCGCCAAAATTCTTATTTAAAATAGCATTAAGGTCTGACTGTCCGGAACGATACAGTAGGAAGGACATAAAATATGCGTTATTTGGAAGTTGCTTTTCAAACTTCCTTTTGAAATCGGAATTATTAAACGATACGGTATCGAGTGCATCAACGATCATTCGGATCATTTGCATTTTCTTATTTATTTTATAAGTTTCAGTTGAACCATCACTAAATGAAGCATATAAACTGTCGAGTTTCTGCGCCCCTAATATAAAATGATCTGAGTATCTTTGCCTGTCACGTTTTGCGTCAATATAATCCTGAAGCAGGGCAGATGCATCTCCGTAGATTGATGTCAGGAAAGTTTCTGCACCTTTATCACCTATGAATGAAGCCAGATTTTCATTAAAGGTAAGGCTGTCCTTTACAAATATGGTGGCATGGGTTAATTCGTGAATTACGGTGTTGGCCATATCACCAGGCGTGTCACGCAACATTTCAGACATTATCGGATCTTTAAACCAACCTAGAGTGGACCAGGCATCCACCTCTCTCAGATAGGTGTCATACCCTTCTTCCTTTAACTGATCACGTAGTTTTATGGCTTTCTTCACGTTAAAAAACCCCTTGTAGGATACAGTACCAATAACAGGAAAATGCCATTCTTTGTTTGAGAGGCGGAATGGATCGCAGGCTCTGACCACCCAAAGCACCGGCTTGCCTTTCTGATCATACATAGTGGTGTAATTACGGGTAGGATTAAGTCCTAGTTCTATTATCGCCCAGGCTTTGATCTTATTTACAAGTTTCAGTTTTTCCTTAATTTCATCGTTTACACTATCATCTCTCAATATCTCTTCAACAGGCCGTGCCTGCATTATTATTTTAATTTGTCCGTATGCCTGTCCTATCCCATAAATAATTAGTTCAGCATTCCAGATTACAAAAATCAGGAAAAGTCCGGCAACCGCTAACAACACCTTCCTAATCATATCATTTTGAAGACTTTCCCTTAGTGTGCGATAAATAAAAATCCGTGTAGTAATTCAGGTAAAAACCAAATGAATATTCCCATTTGCTATTTCCCAGATCGTAATATGGCTCAAACCTGGCTGAATAAGTCATGGCATCCATTATCTTTAAATTGTGAAGAAAGCGAAACATCAAAAGTTCGCGCCTAGCCTCTACATTATCAGGATGGTGTACGGTGCTGGATACCGAAGGATATAATGCACCCCCTTTTATGGTAATGAATTCTCTGCCCAGCCAATAACTAGTCATAAATTCAACATCTATTTTGGTGGCAATTGAAAGATTCAGATACCAGCCGTCCCCGTCATTGAAGGTGAGACTTCTGGAGGGGGTAAAGTTTTCGTAATATAAATAATAATTATCCGAATGAATGGATTTAATCCAAGAGTCAGGGGCAAAAGTATAGCTGTATGAGATTCCTGCAGCGCTATTCCATAAAATTATGATTGGATCCGGATTATCATCAATTTGTCCCCCCTGATGGTAGGCGATAAATTGTAACGGGAATCTCAGTAGATGATGGTCCCACTTTTTATCAAAATAAAATGAGATACCTCCCGAAAGCTCTTCCTGATTGGGATCGTTTCTATAAATCATAGTTTCCCAGTTGATCCACATATCGAGAAATACGTTATCAGTTTCGAGTTTGGTTTGCATCCCTGTTTCAAGTCGGTCCTTCATTACGCGTTCAAAATCATAGAGTGGTTCGATATAGCGGTGATTCAAGCTACTTTCGAGGTTGCCAAAAATCTGTCTGAAAGGTCCCAGCTCAAATTCGACGGTTAGCAAAGGGGCTATTTCCGAAAAATCATCATTCCCGAAATCTTTCTGCAAATAAATGCCGGCATCAATCCGGACTTTTTCAGAAGGATAATAGGATAGGTACGGGGCAAACTGAAACCCGAACAACGTATAACCGTCGGCAATGTGAAGAAAGTATTCGTTATTTTTTGTAAACTGAAATAAATCAAGACCAAGATACAATACCTGGTTTCGTGACGAATCAAGCGATCTCGTGTTATAAAAGGAAGTGTTGTTCAGCTGCGAAAAAGCCGGTGTAAACATAACCACAACCTGAAGCAATATTAAAATTAATCTATAATACACAGTTACTAAAGTGAATAGATACAACCAATTATTCAAATATTTACACCCTATACCTCTTTTATTAATTTGTTATTTGCTAGTTGAAGCACTAATTTCACATCGTTGAAATCTATTTTATTTTAAGTAAATTCAAGAAATGAATATAAATTCCGAAAAATTAAAAGCCCTGCAGTTAACCATAGATAAACTGGAAAAGGCTTACGGAAAAGGTACAGTTATGCGTTTGAGTGATGAGGAGGTGAAGGATATTCCTGCCATTTCTACCGGCTCCATCAGTCTCGACCTGGCGCTTGGCATAGGCGGCATTCCAAGAGGAAGAGTAATTGAAATATACGGGCCCGAATCGTCAGGTAAAACCACACTTGCACTTCACTGCATTGCTGAGGCACAAAAAAGCGGCGGTATGGCGGCATTTATTGATGCCGAGCACACCTTTGATAGAAAGTATGCTGAAAATCTGGGTATTGATATGGAGAATCTGCTTATTTCTCAGCCTGACAACGGCGAACAGGCGCTTGAAATCACCGAGCATCTGATCCGCTCAGGCGCCATAGACATCATAGTGATTGATTCGGTTGCTGCATTGGTACCCAAAGCTGAGCTTGAGGGTGAAATGGGCGAAAGTAAAATGGGCCTGCAAGCCAGGCTCATGTCGCAAGCATTGCGTAAGCTGACGGGAACCATTAACAAAACGGGATGTTCATGCGTATTTATCAACCAATTACGAGAAAAAATTGGTATCGTGTTCGGAAACCCTGAGACAACTACCGGTGGCAATGCATTGAAGTTTTATGCTACGGTAAGACTGGATATCAGGCGTATCGGTCAGATAAGGGAATCATCATCAGAAATTACCGGGAACCGAACACGCGTAAAAGTTGTAAAAAACAAAGTAGCTCCCCCATTCAAAATAGTCGAATTTGACATCATATACGGTGAGGGTATTTCCAAATCAGGCGAAATTGTGGATCTGGGTGTAGAACTTGATGTAATAAACAAATCCGGATCGTGGTTTTCGTACGAAGGCAACAAACTTGGACAGGGTCGTGAAGCGGTAAAATCACTGCTTATGGATAATCCTGAACTTATGGAGGAACTTGAAACCAAAATCAAGTCAAAAATCCATGGAGAAAAGGATTAACAACGCAGATATGAAGATATGAATACCTGTTTGTGGTTATAAAATACAAAATGATTATAAGTATCGTGAGGAAATATTCGGTATGATTTATCAAATATAAGATTAATTTTTATTCTATTATCCGGTTGACCTGATTGCAATTACTGGGTCCATACGTGCCGCCATTACCGCTGGAATAATTCCTGATATTACCCCAATCAGGCTTGATACCCCTGCACCTAAAAGCACATTTTTAAATGTTAGTACAAGATCGAGGGTTCCAAGTGATATGAATGACAAAAGGTAAACAATACCCAGGCCAACCATACCTCCTATTAAGCTCAGGAAGATCGATTCAAACAAAAATTGGAAAAGTATAAAATAGTTTTTGGCCCCAAGAGACTTTTGAATACCAATAATCGGGGTCCTTTCCCTTACGGACACAAACATGATGTTGGCAATGCCGAAGCCTCCGACAAGAATAGAAAATCCGCCGATTACCCAACCTGCCAATCCAATCACATCGAATACACCGCTTATGATATCCATTATGGCTTCCGGCCTGTTAATGGCAAAATTAGCTTCTTCTTTTGGCTTCAACCCCCGGCGTGAGCGTAACATGCCGGCAATTTCATATTCCAATTCTATAAGCCCAATATCAGATTCATAACCTTTAATACCAATAGTCGAACCATTTTCGTTCCATGCCCCAGTGCCGGTATTGACGATTTTTCGTAACGCCACGTAAGGTATTATGATATTGTCATCGTTGCTGGGTGTACCCAGAAAACTCTCCCCCTCTTCTTCCATCACACCAATTACTGAAAATTTGAGGCCTTTAATACTGATCTCTTTTCCAAGTGGGTCGGTATCGGGAAATATATTTTTAACAATATTATAACCGATGATTGCAATATTTCTGCCGATTTCAGTTTCTTCAACTGAAAAATACCTCCCTTTTTCGATAGGTGATGAAAACACCTCATTGTAGTAGTAGGATCCACCACGTAGGGTAACCTGGTTATAGCTGTTGTTTTCTCTTTTTACCAAAACATTTCTACTGCCTCCGATAATAGCCACAACGGAAGCATTTTTCAGATTTGCTTCAAGAAATTTAAACTCCTTATAACTGGCATTGGGTCTTCTCCAGTAGCGCCACCATTCAAACTCTCCTTCATTTTCAGGTACAAAGGGCCATTTCTGAACATATATTACGCTCGTACCTAAAAAATCCAGGCTCTGCTTTATGCTTCTTTCAAGCGAATCCACAACCGTTAGCACCGCAATTATCGCAAAGATTCCCACCGTTACACCTAATAGTGATAACACCGTTCTGAAAACATTCATTCTGAGTGAGTTCCAAGCAAATCTGAAACTTTCACCTATGAGTTTAAGGAGTACAACTAATTTCATTCCGGTATTTTAATATAAAGACGTTTAAAAGGCATTTTTGTTATGACGAAACAGGAATAAAGTAAACTACTTAGCATTAAACATTAAAATATTATCACAAACTATTAGCTTTGCGACTTACATTTTTTACGGCAAATAACGCAATGAAATTATCCAAATTCAAGTTTGATCTGCCATCTGGTTTAATATCATTATATCCGGCCGAAAACAGGGATGA
>JACZXH010000012.1 GCA_022571715.1 Bacteroidota bacterium
TACACCCATCCTGCACTTTCAGAAAAGTGCGTGTACGTTCTTTGATTGACCAGGAGGGATTAAACCGGATTGCCTCATTTATATCTGAAACAAACATAACCGGTTCATTTTTACGCTCAAATCCCTCAAGCAACTCCATGAGTCTGAATTTTTCAGCTGCTCCAAGAACGGCATCCACACCTGGAATCTCTGAAATTTCCTTGGGTTTGAGTTGTGCATAACAACCTACCAAAGCAATAAAGGCTCCAGGTGATATGCTTCTAGCCTCCCGGACTATTTTCCTGCATTTTTTATCGGCATTTTCTGTAACCGAGCAGGTATTGATGATAAAAATATCAGGGGAGTCAGTAAAGTTAACCTTTTGGTATCCATTTGATTCAAACATCCTTGACAGGGTAGATGTTTCGGAAAAGTTGAGTTTACATCCAAGTGTATAAAAGGAAACCTTTTTCATGTTCATTAAATCACAGTATGCAAAAGTAAAGAACACCTCATTAAATACCTTCATTGAAGTGTCAGACGTAATATATTAGTTTAGAAAAAAGAATATATAAATTCCGAATCAGGGTAATAAATTATTCAAAATTGAAATTAAATTAATAAAATAAAGAAAACTGGATAAAAAATGGCCCAAAGATTTTATGAATAACGTATTTCGTATATTTTTGAGGAATTTTTAAAACAGATAACAAATATGGCCAATTTAAGATTCAAAGCGTTGGAAATGGTGGAAAAACGTTCCACTGAAAGGGTTTTCCCTCCTTCAGAAAAAATTTCAGATTATTTTGCAGAAGATGCTTTCACATTGGATAAAATGAAAGCAACTCTCTCGCCTGACTTGTATAAACGTGTGGCAAAAGCCATAGAAAAAGGTACCAAAATGAATGAAGAAACGGCGGATGCCGTAGCATCTGCTGTAAAAATGTGGGCAATATCAAAAGGAGTGACCCATTATACGCACTGGTTTCAACCGCTTACCGGAGCCACTGCTGAAAAGCATGATTCTTTTTACGATGCACAATCAGGTATTGAAAAGTTCAAAGGTAGTATGCTGGTACAGCAGGAGCCTGATGCTTCTTCCTTTCCGCACGGAGGTATTAGGAGTACTTTTGAAGCACGCGGATATACCGCATGGGACCCAAGCTCACCTTTGTTTATCTGGGGAAGAACGCTATGTATTCCCTGTGTGTTCGTTTCTTATACCGGAGAAGCGCTTGACTACAAAGCTCCGTTGATGAAGGCTGTGGATGCTGTAAACATAGCTGCGACCAGGGTTTGCCAGTATTTCGATCGGAATGTATTACGCGTAAATGCCTCATTGGGGTGCGAACAGGAATACTTTGTGATTGATCGCGCTTTATTTAATGCCCGCCCCGACCTGGTGATGACCGGCAGAACAGTTTTCGGGCATATCCCTGCTCGTGGTCAGCAGCTTGATGATCATTATTTCGGAGCCATCCCCAGCAGGGTGTATAATTATATAAAAGATTTTGAGATAGAGGCATTAAAACTTGGAATTCCTGTAACCACGAGGCACAACGAGGTGGCTCCAAGTCAGTTTGAAATTGCTCCGCTTTATGAAGACATAAATGTAGCTACGGACCATAATCAACTGCTAATGGACGTAATGAAAAGGGTATCAGCAAGGCACAATCTAAAAGTTTTGTTTCATGAAAAACCCTTTGCAGGATTAAATGGAAACGGGAAGCATAATAACTGGTCGCTTATAACCAATACCGGAGTAAATCTGTTTCAACCTAGTAGTTCCGCCCGCGAGAATCTGCAATTCCTCGTGTTTTTGATTTGCACCATCAAAGCTGTGTATGAATATAATGGACTTTTACGCGCTTCCATTGCATCGGCAGGTAACGATCACCGGCTTGGCGCCAACGAAGCTCCTCCTGCAATTATGTCGGTATTTATTGGCTCTGAGCTTACCACAGTACTCGACGAAATGGAAAAAAGTGGCAACATACGTCTTGATAAAGGGGAAAATATGTATATGAAACTCGGAATTGATAAAATTCCTGAAATCATACTTGATAAAACGGACAGAAACAGGACTTCACCATTTGCATTTACAGGAAACAAATTTGAGTTCAGGGCTGTGGGAGGTTCTGAGAATGTAGCTGCGTCGATGACCGTATTGAATCTGATCGTTGCCGACCAGCTCACTAAATTTAAAACGACGATTGATGTTCAAATTGAAAAAGGAAAGGAAAAGAAAGTGGCTATTGCCAATGTTTTGAGGCAGTATATAAAAGAGTCAAAAGCAATTCGTTTCGAAGGTGATAACTATTCCGAGTCATGGACGAAAGAAGCAAAGAAAAGGGGATTACCCAATGTAAAAAATACACCTGAGGCGCTTTTGGCCTATCAAACTCCTAAAGTCCGGACACTTTTCAGAAAATACGGCGTTTTGTCTGATCGTGAAATTGATGCACGCCAGGAAATTAAGCTGGAAAATTATATTTTGAAAATTCAGATTGAATCAAGAGTGATCGCAGATTTGGTGCTAAACCATATAATACCAACCGCTTCAAAATACCAGAATATATTGATAAAAAATGCACTGGGCTTGAAAGAACTGAAGCTCGATAATTCGGAAGTCAGGAAATCAATTGATTCAATATCGAAACAAATCAAAATCATTTCTTCTGAGGTTGACAAGATGACTGAAGAACGGAAAAGAATCAACAAAATTGAAGATAGCGCAAAGAAAGCGGCAGCATATTGCAGTGACATAAAAGAAAAATATTTTGACAAAATAAGGAATGCCGTAGATAAACTGGAGCTACAGATTGATGACGATGACTGGCCGTTGGTGAAATACAGAGAGATGTTGTTTTTAAGATAGTAAATGGAGCTTGCAGACTTATGAAGAATGTTTGCTCTCAAAGGACATTACGATCAGGAAGGTTCAATTAAAAATCCGTGTAAAACCAAATGCTTTAATTACTCGTGATATCATTGTACACACTTTTTACACTGCCCATATCCAGAATAGCTTCTTTGATCAGCTGTGGATTGTTCCAGGGGATAAAGTGGTTAAATTTTTCATAATACCGGATGTCCACTTTAGCATTTACAAGCATTCTTTCGGCAAACACTGCATTCATTGGATTTACCAGACTATCATTTCCACCTTGTATCACCGTTACCGGAATTCTGATATCCTTCCAATACAGCAGCATATGCTTTAATTCCTGTTTAAGGAAATAAATTTCGTCGTTGGTTACACGCAGTGAACGCGGCACCATCCAGTTCAATAATGACATTCGCAACGGCCCGCGCCAATATTCGCTTGGCTCCAACTCCGGATCAATGGAAGCGGCTACCATGATCACTCCTCCAACCAGTTCGGGAAACTGCATTGCTATTTTGGCAATAACCGGCCCACCAAGCGAATGTCCAACCAGTATAGGTAGTTTGTCAGATCTGTTCAGCTCCAGCACCGGTTTTATCAATTCGGCCTGCCTCAATAGTGAAGGTTCGGCTTTGCCAAAATCAGAATATCCGTAACCCGGTCGGTCTACAGAAATAAGCCTGAAATTTTCCAGCAACTCTTTATCGGACATAAACGCAATAAAGGAGCTCCAGGAGCCTGGAGCTCCATGAAAAAAGATAACCATCTGCGAGGTTTGTTTTCCAATGTCTGCAAAGTAAATCGTACGACCATCTATTTTATAACTTTTCAGACTCGGCTGTTGACCGGTATCTTTGAAATATTCATAAACTTCCGATTCACTCATTCTGAACCGAAAGCATCCGGATGTGAGCTGCGTAAGTAATAAAATCAGGAATGCTGCAATTATCAGCCGTTTGAAGGGTTTACGAATATGAAAATTCATTGAGAAAGCATGTTGGACCGGATTACTCCAGTAAACTGGCATATTTTACAGAACTGGAAAGTATATCTATGGTTTTTAGAATAAACGGATCATCATTAAATCCGGCTTCGATGGCTCCGTGTTCCAGATAATACCGTGAAACGATTTCTTTTTCCAGAAGCCTGACAATATCTTCTTTGAATCTGTAGATATCTGATTTTTTTTGCTTTTGGATTTCGTCTTGTAATTGATTATATGCATTTTCGATCACATTCCAGTTTCCTTCTTTCTGACTGTATGTCTTCAGGTTTAGCAGGTCTTCTTCAGTATTGTTTTTGAAGGTAAATCCCTGCCTATTCAACCAATTTAAAAAAATTTCATAATCCTCATCCGACAAATGATATTGCACGGGGGCCGCAATTTTTTCATGATCATGATGAAATATCGTGGCATATTGGAAAATAAATCCCTGTGTATTAAGCGACCGTACAACTGGAGGTAAATGATGTTCTTCAATTTCGATGTCAGGATCTATTCCACCTCCATCAAATACAGTGCGGCCGTTTTTTGTCTTAAAAGCAGTGATAAGTGAATCGGGTACGGTTCCAATACTCCCATCAGGCCTTCGGTGGGAATAATCCAGCGCTTGAATGCATCTGCCGCTTGGTATGTAGTATTTTGCAGTTGTTACCTTGAGTTGGGCGTTATAGCTCAGACGGCGGGTGGTTTGAACCAGCCCTTTTCCATATGACTTCTGACCAACAAGGAATCCGCGGTCATAATCCTGCATTACCCCGGCTACAATCTCTGATGCAGACGCACTACCGCTGTTGATCAGTATTGCCAGTGGGATTTTAGTATCCACAGGATCAAACATAGCCAGGTAATTGGTATTATTTTCTTCTATTTTTCCTTTGGTACTTACAATGGCCGATCCTTTTGGAAGAAATATATTTGAAATGTTGACTGCCTCAATTAGGAGGCCACCCGGATTTCCTCGCAGATCAAGAATGATACCCTGTGCTCCTTGTTTTTTAAGATTTTTTAAAGCATTCTTTACATTTCTGGAAGCGTTCTGCGTAAATTCATTAAGTTTGATGTAGCCCACATTTTCTTTTAAAAGGCCGTAAAAAGGTACATTTTCGATGGTTATTTTTTCTCTTTCAATTCGAATATCCATTGGCGCTTCAAAACCATATCTTTTCACCGTGAGTACCACTTCCGTTATATTCTGACCCTTCAAAAGCTTGTTTATATCGTCACGGGACTTTTCCGCAATTCCTATATGATTAATCGCCAGCACCTGATCGCCGATCTGTAATTTGCTCCCATGTGCAGAATATCCTTCAAAGATCATAGATATGTATGTCTTGTTGTCAATTTGAATCGTTGAGGCCCCGATTCCTCCGTACTGTCCTGTATTGAGTGTCCTGAAATCTTCAATACGGTCTTCAGAAATATAGTTGGTGTAGGGATCAAGCGACGCTAGCATTGCGTCGATGCCCGTTTTCATAAGTTTATTCGGGTTTGTTTCATCCACATAAAACGCGTTAACTTCTTTGTACAGAGATGAAAAAATGCTCATACTTTGTGTTATCTTAAAAAACCTGTCACTGAAGCTAAATGCAGTAAAAAGCAATAGTATGACGAGCATTGTCAAAAAAAACAGTTTTTTTTGTTTCATTATATTGTTGTGGATCATGCGAACTTATTACGAATTTACGATAAAACATTAATCCATGTTTACGAGTTCATTAATTTCAGTGCAGCCATGCGCTTGATTTATTCCGGTTATCACATTACAAGTAGACTGAAATAGCATATAAACATAACATAAGAGTTATTTTTAAAAAATAAGGGCAAATGATCTACTAATCCAGTTTACCCTTTAGGAACACTGAAACCCGTAAAAAGCATAAATGACCGGAAGGATTTTATGGTTTGGTTAATTAAATGTGGCCACTCGCTAAGAGTGGTCTTCCTGCTTATTTTAATAAAGGCATTATTTCTTGCAAGATCTTTGAACTGATCAAACGTAATTTTATTGGAACGTATATAATTTGTCGATTCAAAGTGGTATTCCCAGGGAGTCGATGAAACACATACATATACATCTTCTGTCTTCATTTTGCTCCAGTAGTGATTTAGCTTGGGTAATGCGTTGGTCATTGCAGTGCCTTCAAGGTGGAGGCTATAGCTAAAAAAATTTCCCCACCAGAATATAACTCTGAAAGAGAATGTGTCTTCTTTCTGAAATTTTTTAGGATAATCCAGCACAATCCAGGGCAGCCCCCGGTAATTTTCACCTTTTGAAATTTTTGGAGATAACCTTATCAGGCGAGGATCCAAATTGTATTTACCGGTGTCAAGCTCCTCCTTTAGCTCTTGTGCCACTGCTTTAAATAGGCCATTGATCTTCTGCTTTATAATGTGCCCGGTAAGCAAAAAATCGGTGTCAGCAAGATATTTTAATTCATTTTTAGTAAAATTTATTTCGGCCATCAAATAAATATAAAATATTAAGTCGGTCTTGCTATAACCTGTCTGGTAATTGTATCACCTTAATTACGATTTCATTTTCTCCTGGCTTGGTAGTAATTTTCTGCACATTATTGGTTGACAGTCCTGAATTGAGTTCATATTTAAGACTCGATTAGTTTTTTAACAAACCCAACTTCAAGAAGACTTGGGTTATAATCCAGTGTTTTCATAGTTGATTTCTGATTTTCTATCTATATAAACAGTAAAAGTTTCAGGTTATTTTACATTCGTATCAGCGCCGATGCCCAGGTAAATCCGCTGCCAAAAGCTGCCAGACAAATGATATCGTTTTCATTTATGCGCCCTTCACCTGTGGCTTCGCTGAAACAAATCGGTATTGAAGCTGCCGTAGTATTTCCATAACGCATAATATTATTGTAAATTTTGTCGTCTGCAAGGCCGAGCCGTTTTTGTACAAACTGGTTGATCCGCAGGTTGGCCTGATGCGGGATAAGAAGATCTATGTCTTCGATGGTCAGATCAGCAGCATCCAGTGCTTCCTGGATGACTTCAGGAAAACGTACGACCGCATGTTTGAAGACCTCTCTTCCATCCATATAGCCTTTAAATGATTCATTATCAACGATATCTTTACTGAGCCGGACTTTCCTGCTGCTGCCCGGATCTTTGAGGTATAACAATTCAGCATACCGGCCGTCGGAATGAATATGTGTTGTCAGAATGCCTTTGCTGGTTAAATCAGAAGCTTTTAGAATCATGGCCCCAGCACCATCGGCAAAAATCACTGTCATGTTTCTATGAGCTGTGTCGAATGTCAAGACTGAAGACTGAATTTCAGCGCCAATAACAAGCACATTTTTATACATTCCTGTCTTGATGTACTGATCGGCAACAGAAATGGCATATATAAATCCTGAACATGCATTTCTAATATCCATAGCAGGGATGCTATGTAGCCCAAGTTCACGCTGCAACAGAACGCCTGATCCAGGGAAAAAATAATCGGGAAAAATAGTAGCAAATACAATAAAATCAATTTCATCTGCTTTCATCCCCGCCCTTTCAAGTGCCATTTTACTGGCTCGAGCCGCCATATTTGCTACGGTGTCTTTTTCTGGATCAAAATACCTGCGTTCTTTTATCCCTGTCCGTTCTGTAATCCATTCGTCAGATGTATCCATCAGTTTAGCAAGATCCTCGTTAGTGACTACTTTCTCAGGAACAAAATGCCCTGATCCTGCAATTATAGAATGAAACATATGGCCGTTATTAAGTGGACTTTAATTTAAACATATTTCCAAAAACTTAATTCATTGAACTGGAAAATCATATCAGTTAAACAGTGAATAATTACCGAACTGATCAACTGGTGATGATGGTTGGATAAGGTCAGGACTGTCGTATGATGTTTTATTAATTCTGGATGACACTGGGTAAGACCCCATTTCTTCATCCAAAACATTTGAAAGTACATCTAAATGTTGATCCATTGTCAGATTATCATCAAGCCATTTCCAGCCATTTTCCTTGTTTAGCATTAGAGGCATATCCATAGTAAACGATTGTAATGTCTGTTCAGCTTTCGTGGTTATGATCAGGAATGTATGTACAATCCGGCTCTCCTCGTCGTCAAATTCATCCCATAAACCGGGCATTAAAAAAGTTTTTTGATCATTTAAAATAAACCGGTATGGGATTTCACTTTTTTTTGAAACCTTTTTCCAAAGGTAGATGCCATCAGCAGGAACAAGACAACGTCTGCTCACCAGTGCGTTTTTATACGTAATTTTTGAAGTAAGTTGATTTGAATCGGCATAAATTAGTTTTCGGCTTATGGATTTATTTTTTCCCCAGGAGGGAGGCAAACCCCAGTAAAATAAGGAGATACCTTTTGGACTTGAATTGGTTATTACCGGCAGCAATCTGCCTGGTGATGCATTATAACAGGGTTGGTATTCCGGAACGATCTCTAATGTAAAATATTTTTCAAGATCTTCAGGCGCTGCAGTTATGGTATATCGATCAAACATTTTTTCTAATCTAATAAATTCACGTCTTAACAGGTTTATTCATTGCGATGAAATGAACCGCCCTGTGCTCTGACCAGTAATACTCGGTATCAAAACTTGTAAACCCACAATGCCCACCCCGTTCAGGGGCTTCAAAGTAAATATATTTATTATTTGTGAGTTTTTCGAATGGGAAACATGTTTCGGCTAAAAATGGGTCATTTCTGGCATTTACAATCAGCACAGGTTTTCTGATTCTGTGAAGGAAAAAAAGCGAACTGCAGGATTGATAATAGTCTTTTGCATCCTTGAATCCATGGATAGGTGCAGTAAAAAGATCGTCAAAATGAAAAACATGCCTTACCTTGTCAATCTGTTCAAGCGAGATATGCTCCGGCAGTTTTCCTTCTTTTTGTTTCACTTTGTTTTTTAATGATTTCAGAAACCTTTGTGAATACACATAGTTATACCATTTCATCATTTTTTTGCTGCTTGCTTCCAGATCAAGAGGAACACTGAAAACAACTCCTGCTATAACTGGTCGAGCGGGATCTTCCCCGATTTCCCCAAAATATTTCAATACAAGGTTGCCACCCAGGCTAAAACCAATGAGTGAGATTGATTGATAACCCTGACTCATGGCATGTTTTACAACTACATCAAGATCATCAGTAGCACCGCTGTGATAAAATCGGTGGTGTAAATTTATCTCGCCACTACAGCTCCGGTAGTTCCATGCTAGTACATCGTGTTTCAACAAATTTGATACCGCACTCGTCATGCCAAGCATGTAGGGTTTTTGTGAATCGCCTTCAAGTCCATGACAAATAATAACAAGTTCTTTTGATCCGGCTTTTAACCAGTCAAGATCAATGAAATCCTGATCAGGTGTGGTTATTCGTTCACGTGTAAGTTTTACATTGCTTATTTTTCGAAATAACGCAGGATAAATGGTTTCGATGTGAGCGTTAAAAAGCAACGGCGGTGGGCTGTATGTTGACGGAATAATCAATTTCTGCTCAGGATTTTTGTCAATAATACACCATTCATCAAAAAAATTTAAATAATCAGGGATAATGTAACGTTTCATCGTACTTTTTCGTAACACATCCACGGTTCGATTATAAGCTTAAATAATGGTCCTGAAATTTTTTGCAATTATAGCTCTGATGGTAATGGCATTGACCATAACTGGTAATGCACAGGATAAATTTACTCTCAGTGGTTATGTAAGGGATGCTGAAAACGGGGAGGAACTGATTGGCGTAACTCTTTTTATCTCAGAATTAAACAAAGGAGCAGTAACTAATGTATATGGGTTTTATTCACTGACACTTGCTCCGGGAACATATACACTTACTTTAAGATATATTGGATTTAAAACCAAGCAAGTGAAAATGGATGTGACCGCTAATTTGTCATATAACTTCGACATGATTTCTGAATTAATAGCCATGAAGGAGGTTGTGGTTTTCGCTGAGGCTGTTGATGCCAATGTTTCAGACGTATCAATGAGTAAAGTGGATTTGAATATAGGACAGATCAAGAAACTTCCGGCATTGCTTGGCGAACCTGATTTATTAAAAACCATACAAATGCTTCCTGGTGTGATCTCAGCAGGTGAAGGAACAAGTGCATATTTTGTCAGGGGAGGTAGCTCAGACCAAAACCTGATATTAATCGATGAGGCACCAATATATGACCCGTCGCATCTTTTTGGTTTTTTATCAATATTTAATTCGGATGCAATTAAAGGATCAGAGTTATACAAAGGCGGGATACCTGCAAAATATGGTGGAAGGCTCTCGAGTATTCTGGATGTAAGAACCAAAGATGGCAATAATAAAAAATTCTCCGGGTCCTTTGGAATCGGTAGTATTGCCAGCAGGATGTTGATTGAAGGACCATTACGTAAGGACAGGAGTTCATTTTTGGTTTCAGCAAGGAGATCCTACGTAGATGTTTTTCTTGCCCTGGCCAATAACAACAATCGCGTATATTTCTATGACATTAATGCCAAAATCAACTGGAAAGGTCAGAATAATAATCGTTTTTTCGTTACTGTGTATTCAGGTAGAGACGCTTTTATCCTGGACCAGGATTTTGGTTTTGACTGGGGCAATACAACCGCAACCATACGCTGGAATCATTTATTTAATGAAAAACTTTTTTCGAATACCTCCCTGATAGTGAGTAATTTCGATTATGGTCTTGAACTTACAGACCCTGTACTGGGGTTCTTATGGACTTCTACCATACAGGAATTTTCTTTTAAAGAAGACCTTACCTATTATGTTAGTCCGGATAATGAATTAAATTTCGGTTACCATTTAAGTTACCATAAGTTTTTGCCCGGCAAAATAACGCCAAATGCATCTTCCTCTATCTTTTCTACTGTAGAACTGGAAAAGTTGTTTGCACTTGACCATGCTTTCTATTTAGAAAATCAACGGAAGCTCAGCAATAAATTATTGATCAGATATGGAGTTAGGCTTTCTGTTTTTCAGAATGTTGGAGCCTCAACCATTTATACCTATGAGGATCCAAAGGATAACATTAATATCAGGATTACAGAAGCTATAACGTATGGCACCCTTGAAAAAATAATTAGCTATGTTAACCTTGAACCACGTGTATCCATAAGGTATAATACAGGAAAACATGCATCTGTCAAATTAAGTTATAACCGAATGGTTCAGAATGTTCATCTAATTTCAAGTGGTACGGTTCCGCTGCCTTTCAATACATGGTATCCAAGTTATCCCTATCTGAAGCCTCAAATTGCTGACCAGATTGCAGGTGGATATTTCAGAAACTTTCGTAACAATAATTACGAATTCTCTGTTGAAGGGTATTATAAATGGCTGAACAATGTTACAGACTTTGCCGACAATGCCGACATTTTTTTCAACCCGAACCTGTCAACTGAATTCAGACAGGGCATTTCCCGATCTTATGGCCTGGAATTATTATTGAAAAAAAACACAGGGTTTCTGACGGGATTTGCAAGCTATACGTACTCAAAAGCAGAACGACAAATAGAAGGAGTTAATGATGGCAATGTTTTCGTAGCAAATTACGACAGGAGAAATGCATTCAATGTGCTGGGCACATATGAATTTAACAGGAAATGGACTTTTGGATTCGGGTTTACCTATGGTACAGGCAGGCCGATAACCCTGGCAACTGGAAAATATGGTGTTAATGGGTATGTTCCGGATTTCATAACCGAGCGAAACGGTTTTCGATTACCGGATTATCACCGAATGGATCTAAGCGCTACCTTGACTTCTAAAAAAAATAAGGATAGAAAATGGAAATCAAGCTGGGTGTTTTCCATTTACAATGTGTACAACCGCAAAAATATTTTTACCATTTTCACCAGACAACCTCAAGATGATAACGGCGATCCATCAGGTGAGCCTGGAGCAAAAGAGTTTGTGGCAGTTTACCTGTTTCCTGTGCTGCCTTCTGTCAACTATAATATTCGTTTTTAACATGAAGAATAAAAACTATATAGCCATTCCGTTGACATATCTGACTTTAATGCTAGCCTTTTCGTGCGAAGAAGTAGTGATTATTAACCTTCCGGAAACAGAGCGTAAAATTGTAATTGAAGGATTGCTTACCGACGAGTTTAAAAGTCATTATATTAGGGTGTCGCAGGTCATGGATTTTTACGAATCAGGAGCATTCCCTGTGGTTACTGATGCTGAAGTATTTGTAACCACTGATGAAGGCGAGATGTTCCGGTATATATACAATCCTACCGGTGAGATCCTATATGCCGGGTACTATTTTTCAGAACAGGAATATGCTGGCAGACCGGGAATCTCATATTCAATGAAAGTATTGCTGGGCGGGATTGAATTCACCGCAATTGATTCGATGGTAGGTGTGACCTCTATTGACAGCCTGGGTACTCGAATAAATGAGGATGAGAAAGCTAACACCGAATTTGATAGTTTGTATTGGGAAGTTCTACTGTATGCCAGCGAACCACAGGAAGTAAAAAACTATTATTTATTTAATTTTTACAGAAACGGCCAACTGGCCAGAGATGATGTTACGGATATTTATGCGTTTGACGATACCGCATTGGGAGGATCGCTCGACGGACTTGCCTCTCCGGTTTTTTATGCAAAGGGAGATACTGCTACGGTGGAAATAATGAGCCTGACCCGTAGTGGATACATATATTATTTCGATCTCGTGAACATACTAAACAATGACAGCGGTTTTTTCAGCCCACCGCCAACTAATCCGAGATCGAATATAAGCGAGGGTGCTGTGGGCATCTGGCAGGTATCGGCTGTGTCTCGTAAAAAGTTGGTAATAAAATGAGAGTATGCCTCTGTAAAGAAGATGTGGAATTTTTTTGAAAATAAACCCGTTGTTTTATTATTCCTGATTCTTACTGGTGGTTCAAAACAAATTCCTATTTTCGGAAAAAATTGTTGAAAGGCAAAAATGAGAGCAAACCTGTTTTTTGTTTTATTTATGATCCTTCCGGCAGTTGTAATCGGGCAGATTGTACTTGACACCGCCCCTTCTTCATTGAAGTGGTTCCAGATCAACACGGAGGCTTTTAAAATTATTTTTCCCGAAGGGTACAATACAGAAGCTATGCGGGTAGCTAATACTATGCAACATTTGTATGAACCCGTATCTAGCAGCCTGAAGACGGAACCAAAAAAAATATCGATAATTCTACAGAATCAAAATGCAATTTCAAACGGATTTGTAACTCTGGCTCCCCGGCGCTCTGAGTTTTATACCATGTCTCCCCAGGAATACAAATTTCTGGGAACAAACGACTGGCTTGATCTGCTGGCAGTACATGAGTTCAGACACGTAGTCCAGAATGATAAAAGCATTGTTGGTTTTAACAAACTGATTTACTGGCTGCTGGGTGAAAGTGCGTTGTCGGGCATGGGATTTGCCTCTGTTCCTAGCTGGTTTGACGAAGGTGATGCAGTAGGTATGGAAACAGCACTAACGCATAGCGGAAGAGGACGGATGCCTTCCTTTAATATGGCCCTGCGCGCAGCTTACCTCGAACATGGCTCATATAATTATCACAAACAGTACCTCCGGTCTTTCAAAGACTTTGTTCCTAACCATTATGTGTTGGGTTATCACCTTTCGACGTATTTGCGGAATTCGCACCAGGATAATAAAAATATCTGGGAGCCCATTACACTAAATGCCTACAAGTATTCCTTTCTACCATTTAATTTCTCAAATTCTATAAGGAAATATACGGGTAAAAGAGTTGTAAAAACGTATAATGCAATGGCATTGCAATTGAAAGATCTATGGAAAAAGCAGATCTCCGGCCTTTCATTTACACCGTTTGTGAGAGTAAACCACCGAAAAAACAATGTCTTTACAAATTATGAGTATCCACATATGCTGGAAGACGGATCTGTCGTGGCGCTCAAATCAGGTTTATCAGATATTGAAAAATTTATACTGATTTCCGCAGATGGAAGTGAAAGGAATGAATTTACACCAGGCGTTATGAATGATCCGGGATATGTTACGGTAGGTGGTAACCTGATTGTTTGGACCGAATACGCGTTTGACCCAAGGTGGGCAAAGCAGGCGTATAGCGTTGTTAAAACGTACAATTTAAAAACGAAAAAATATACATCACTCACTCATCATACGCGTTTTTCAGGAGCGGCTGTTTCACCTGACGGTATCCGAATTGTGGTTGTGGATAACCAGGAACAGGGACTGTATCAGATTATGATAATAAGCGCCAACATGGGTATAGCTTTAAAATCGCTGACTACGCCTTCATCTGCATTTTACTCGATGCCACACTGGTCGGATGACGGCCGCTACATTGCTGTCCTGAAGCATAGTCGTAAAGGAAAGGCGGTCGTCAGAATCAATGTAGAAACCAGTGAAGAGGAAGTGTTGATTGATTATTCCAGAGAAAATATTGGCTACCCTGTGCTGTACAAGGACCATCTGTTTTACAATTCAGCGTATAATGGAATTGACAATATTTATTCCCTGAATCTTAAATCGGGTAGGAAAAGTCAGGTGACATTAAGTAAATACGGCGCTTTTAATCCTTCTTTCGCACCGGATGGAAGTGGGATTTATTATAATGATTTTACAAAAGATGGAATGGATATTGTGAAAATCCCCTTTGATTCATCGGCCTGGACACCCATTGAAAATGTTGAAATACGTAAAGTAAATTATTTTCAGTCTCTGGTCAAACAGGAAAACAATCCGGATGTTTTAAGTCAGGTTCCAGTAAAAAAATATCCTGTTACCCCTTATTCCAAAGGCAAGCAATTACTGAATATTAATAGTTGGGGACCGTATTTCAACACTTCGGTATTCAACTATAATATTGGAATTTTCTTTCAGGATATATTAAGTATTAACAACGGTTTTCTGGGATATGAATTCAATGTAGATGAGTTGGCAGGTAAATGGAAATTTAATTATAGCTACCAGGGGTTTTATCCCATTATCGACTTTTCGGCCTCAGCCGGATCTAGAAATGCTACTGAAAGAATCAGAGATAGTACCAATGTGATTAGAGATGTGGCTTTTGACTGGAAGGAATCAGGGTTCAGAACCGGATTAAGAGTACCACTGAATCTTACAAATTCAAAATATGCAACCACATTCACGGTTGGAGAGTTTGTAGGGTATAATTTTATATCCGATTTTATCAATGATTATACAGGCGAAAATCGGTTGTTTTACGGGCAATTAGGCAATGGTAAGTTGGTTAGCAATGAATTTGAAATAGAGTTCAGTAATTTTCTAAAAAGGTCTAAACGGGATATCAGGAGCAAATGGGGACAATATGTAATTGTAAATACCTTATCAACCCCCTATGGTGGCGATTACGACGGAGGATTATTTGCAACAGCCGGGCTGCTGTTTTTTCCGGGAATATTCAAACACCACAGCACTAATTTTTTAATAGGGTATCAAACCCAGAAAATCACTTTAGCACCAGATAATTATTGGTTTTCCAGCAAAGTACCCTTTCCAAGAGGATACGGATCTTCGGTATGGGAAAAATTTATCACCCTCCGTACAAACTATGAGTTTACCTTGTGGAATGCAGATCTGGCCATCGGCCCCGTTCTGAATATACAACGAATACGGACAAAATTATTTTATGATATCGCCCGTGGTGAATCGAATGTTATAAACAACGAGTTTAATATAATGTTACAGGATGAATTTATATATAAGTCCTTTGGCGGTGAACTTTGGTTCGATTTTAATATCATGCGGTTGCTGCCGCTGCTCAGCGGAGGTGTGAGGGCAGTATATATCCAGAATAACTGGAATTTTACGGTAGTAATAGGCAGCATACAAATATAGCAGGCATGTCCTGTTTTCACAATTTCCCTTTTGAGGTTTAATCATGAAAAGATGCATAGTAAATTGAAAATACTCTTTTTTAAAACTAATTTTGTGCCTTCTAAAAATTTATCCAATAATAAATGGCCGAAGTAATTCGTATGCCGAAGATGAGTGACACCATGGAAGATGGGGTACTTGCTAAGTGGCTGAAAAAAGAAGGAGATGAAATAAAGTCCGGCGACATTATTGCCGAGGTTGAAACCGATAAGGCAACTATGGAACTGGAAGCATATGATGATGGAATATTGTTGCACCTTGGGGTGAAAAATGGTGAAGTTGTCCCTGTAAACGGGGTTTTAGCCATAGTTGGAAAGAAAGGAGAAAATATTGATGATTTACTGAATGAGATCTCTGAGACGACAGAAAAGGACACTCCGGACGTTGCTTCGAAAGAACCGGCAAAAGAAGAAGCACCATCGCCTGAAGAAGCAATTGATACAAGCGGAATAAAAGCCTCCTTGATCACCATGCCTAAAATGAGCGATACAATGACAGAGGGCACCATTGCTTCCTGGTTAAAAAAAGAAGGCGAAGAAGTTAAATCAGGGGATGTACTCGCAGAAATCGAAACAGATAAAGCTACGATGGAGTTGGAATCGTACGAAGATGGGATCTTGTTATATATCGGTCCGAAGACCGGTGAATCAGTACCTGTGGATGGAGTACTGGCTGTTATTGGGGCAAAAGGTGCCGACTTCAACAAATTGCTCATGGCTCATGAAGCAAAAAGTAAGACTACGGAGGTTAAAACAGAAGGAGAAACGAAGGCCGTTGAATCCGTACCAGAGGTGTCAACAGCAATTCCAACTCAAGCTCCTCCTGTTCCTGTAGAAACTAGTACCTCCGGCAGTAACGGGCGGATAAAAGCTTCACCACTGGCAAAGATACTTGCCGGTGAGAAAGGGTATGACATATCAATGATAAAGGGAACAGGTGACGGCGGCCGAATTGTGAAGCGGGATGTGGAGGCCTTTGTACCTTCAACAGCATCTGCACCAGGGCCAATGACTGGTCCGGAAACCACGGATATAGTGCTTCCCGAAATTGTGGGGGAGGAGCGATACGAAGAGGTGCCTTTGTCACAAATGCGAAAAATAATAGCCCAAAGGCTGGCTGAAAGTAAATTTTCATCTCCGCATTTTTATCTTACAATGGAAATAAATATGGACAAGGCGATTGAGGCCAGGCAGTCCATGAACGAAGTTTCTCCGGTAAAGATCAGTTTTAATGATATGATCATAAAGGCTGTTGCTGTTGCATTGAGAAAACATCCGAAAGTAAATGTAAGCTGGTTGGGAGACAAGATAAGATTTAATAAGCACATTCACATTGGTGTGGCAGTAGCGGTTGAAGAAGGACTTCTGGTTCCGGTAGTCCGTTTTGCAGATAATAAAACTCTTTCGCACATTGCGACGGAGGTGAAAAGCCTGGCTACCCGGGCGCACGAAAAGAAATTACAGCCTGAGGATTGGGAAGGAAACACTTTTACGATATCTAACCTCGGCATGTTCGGTATTGAGGAGTTTACGGCCATTATAAATCCACCTGACGCATGCATTTTGGCTGTTGGGGGTATAAAGCAGACTGCTGTTGTTAAAGAAGGACAACTCGTACCCGGTAACCTGATGAAGGTTACCATGTCATGCGACCACCGGGCCGTGGACGGAATGGTAGGATCTGCTTTTTTACAAACACTGAAAGAACTTCTGGAAGATCCGGTGCGGATTTTGATTTAAATATCGGCGGTTTCCAGTTGTGCAGGGTGCTTTTTTTCATGTTTCGTGCCATTATGTCAATGGTACATAATTTGATGATCCTGTTTATGTACAGTGTTATAGAAATTATAGTTTTTGGTTATGAAGATGAAAAAATATAAATCGACGACCGTTCTGGCAGTATCGAAAAATGGCCAAGTTGCTATTGGCGCCGACGGCCAGGCAACAATGGGCAATTATGTTGCTAAAAGCAATGTAAATAAAATACGTATACTGCAGGATGGAAATATAGTGACTGGATTTGCAGGATCTACTGCCGATGCCTTTACACTGCTCGAACGTTTCGATCAGAAACTTTCGAATTATAGTGGAAACATGAAAAGAGCGGCAATTGAACTTGCCAAAGACTGGCGGACAGACAGATACCTCAGACGGTTGGAAGCTATGATCATCATTGCAACTAAAGAAGAAATTCTTATCGTGTCCGGAACAGGAGATGTGCTGGAGCCTGATAATCAGATTGCAGCCATTGGCTCCGGAGCTATGTACGCCCAGTCTGCGGCGCTTGCATTGAAAAAGCATGCCCCAAAACTTAACGCCGAACAAATAGTAACCGAAAGTCTGCATATTGCCGCTGACATTTGTATATATACCAACCATAATCTAATGATAGAAGTACTGAAATAGTTCTTTAGCTTCTTTTGTTTTCAACATATAGGTTTGTCTGCTGCGTCAGCGCTTTCCTGGTATTAAAAATGATATTGGCGAAAAATATCAGAATAATGACAGCATTGGCTAAACCGGCTGCTTTCCTGATCTCTGCATGCTGCGCCATATCGGCGCCCATTCGCAATATGAGTGAAAGATGAAAAAGCACTACCCATACATATAAAGAAGGACTAAAAATATTTAGATTTTTTTTCGTAAAACCAGGAAGAATGATTGGCCCGTGGGCGAAGATCATCGAAAAAGTATAGCCAAGAAAAAAACTATGCACGATCATATCATATTGATTTGGAAGTACACTTCCGGTAATTATTAAAACTCCGGAAAGGAATAACCATACATATCCCACCAGTAATAAAATTGCTATATACCGGTACTGGCCAGCTTTTTTTATCGATGTTTTAATGATATCAAATATCAGTAGCCAAAGCGAAATAAAGATCAGCGATGAACCAAGAACTATTTTACCATAATCCGGGTAGGGCATAAATATACCCGCGAGAAACATAAACAAGAATAAATAAAGCAACGACATATTAAAGTTTTTAACGGGAAGGAATTTGGTTAACTCCAGTCGTTCGCCTACTATAGTGAAAATAATAAAAGCCATCCACCAGTGGAGTACCAGCGGCAATGGTCTTCCTGCAAGCAATCCAGCCGATGCGATGATCCAGCAGAGCGCACCCATCATCATAATTCTGTAATAGGGTTCTCTGGTTTGCTTTAACCACCAAAAATAAGTTACTACAAGACCCAAACCGGCCAACAATTGAAAATAAAGGGCTGCTTTATAAATTCCTATAATAATAAAAAGGACACTTAACCCTGAAATAACCGGGAAGACAATATACCACCGTCGTTCATAAACCGGAAGGGTTTTTTCAAGTGTGATTACCGTACCGATAAATCCACCGACCATAAGCAGCCCGTGAGTGCCGCTAATATTTTGAACAGGTATGTCCCATCCAATCTGTAAAAGGCCTGTAAGCAGACCCACAATCAGTGCAAGTAGAATCCATGGAGCTACAATAATATAGAGTTGATGTAGTTTACTCACTCTGTTCGATTATCCAGCAAGCTGTTTTGTATGTTGTTTGCTGCCACTTTGTTGATTGATATTTATAACATGTTAAATCAAATTATTCCTTTTAAAATTGATTCGAATTAATTAACTCTTTATAAGCGCCATTAGCATTTTAAATTCGGTAACTGCATTCAATGCATGTAGCTCGCCGGGTTCAAGGATAAGGTACTCACCTTTTAAAAAGGTGAATGACTTTTTTCCAAGCGAAAAATCCGCTTTACCCTCTAACGCCATTAATAACACCGCATGCGGGGTCGAATGCTCGGTCAGCGATTGACCTTTATCAAATGAAAAAAGCGTTACATTGCCGTTAGCTACGGACAGGATTTTTTTGCTTATTATTCCATTTTTCATATTGTCAATAGCTTCTGTTAATACTTTATTTCTGATCATGATCAACAAGTCGGTTTGATTTAAGGACAAATGTATCCGATTTATCCTAAAAATTAACTGAATTAACGATCTCATAATATTTCGAATTTGATCATATTTGAAAGGAAAAAAGTAATCTGATAACACTAGTCTATGAATAATGCTTACTATTTACTATAACCCACGATGCAATAAAAGCCGCCAAACACTTAAGATCATTGAAGAGTCGGGCAACAAAGTTGAAACGATAAATTATCTGAACGATCCTCTCAATGAGGAGGAACTGAAGGACCTTGTGGATAAGTTGGGCTTACCAGTAACGTACCTTGTACGCAAGGGAGAAAAATTATATAAGGAGAATTATAAAAGCAGGGAAATATCAGAGGAAGAGTGGTTTAAAATACTTGCTGAAAACCCAATCCTGATTGAAAGGCCGATCGTAGTTAAAGGAGATAAAGCCATCCTTGGCAGGCCACCTGAGAATGTGGAAAGTCTGCTGTAGTTGATAGAAGTATTTACCAATTTACTGAAAATAATTCTGGTATGAGATCTTAAATAAATCTGGGAAGGGGAGTAGCATGAGTTATTAATGAGTGTGACCTCCCTGGCTGAATTACTGCAAAATTAAAGTCTGAATTTCAACGTCAATGTTATTTTTCGTCAAAAACCTCCTGAATAATACGGCAAGCTTTTCTGATCTCATCAAACGAAATCGTCAGGGGAGGAGCAATCCGCAAACTCTTGTGGTTTGATAAAAAATAAAAGGTAATTATCCCCTTTTCTATACATCCTTGTATAATTCTTTGCACGATTTCTTCCGATTCGAATTCTACGGCAATCATTAAACCAATTTGCCTGATTTCAACCACCTTGTCATGATGCAGCAACTTTTTAAATAATTTTCCTTTTGCATCTGTAGTATCAAGGATAACCGGTTCGGTAAGAACTTCCAGCGCTGCATTTCCCGCTGCACAACAGACCGGATTGCCACCAAAAGTAGTAATGTGTCCCAGCATCGGGTTATGTGAGAGTTTATGCATGATATCATAATCTGATATAAAAGCGCCAAGCGGCAGTCCGCCACCCAGTCCTTTCGCCAGCGTGATAATGTCTGGAATAGCGCCGAAATGTTCGAATGCAAATAATTTACCAGTACGGCCAAAGCCTGTCTGAACTTCGTCGAAGATCAAAAGCGTCCCGGTATCGTCACATCGCTTTCTTAGTTTTCTAAGAAAATCATTCGCTGGAAGTATCACACCTGCATCACCCTGGACAGGCTCAACGATTACACATGCGGACTTCCGTGTTATGTCTGAAAGATCATTATCCTGATTAAAATGTATAAACCTGATACCCGGCAGGAGTGGACGGAAAGCATACTTTTTTTCTTCATTTCCAGTAAAACTGAGACTTCCATGTGTGTTACCATGGTAAGAATTATAAAATGACACGATCTCTGTTCTGCCGGTATACCGTTTTGCCAGCTTTACGGCTCCTTCATTGGCCTCGGTACCGGAATTTACAAAATATACCGAATTAAGTTTATCAGGCAGGTGTGAAGTTATGTTTACAGCAAACCTGTTCACCGGTTCCTGAATAAATTCTCCGTATGCCATCACATGAAGATGCCTGTCAACCTGGTCTTTGATGGCTTTTATTACTTTCGGATGCCGGTGGCCTACATTGGTCACGGCAATTCCTGATATCAGGTCCATGTATTTTTTGCCGTCCGGACTATAAATATAAATTCCGTCTGCCTTCTCCACTTCTATCAACAGTGGATCGGCAGAAGTCTGGGCCAGATATTTCAGAAATACATCTCTGGAAGTCATTCAGAAGCAATTATAAATGTAAAAGTAGGTACTACAGGATGAGAGATGCAAGTGAGTCAGATGGTAAATTATTGGTTAGCGGAAATGGGGAATCTGGGAACCGACATATGATTACCGATGAAAGCTAAAGTGGATAAAAACTAAACCCATTAAGTGAATTGCCTGGAAGGATATTTGTCACTCATATTTAATACAATTAGGAGAACCCGTGGAAATAATAACCTGATTGACATTCTGATTGGTTTAAAGGTATTAGAAACAAATATATCCTTACAGAACACACTGAACGGCTCTCCAGGTTATAAAAACCACCTTATAGGACAATAAATATGGCAGCAGATTCAATATATTAGTCTGCCGTTCCTTATTTTTAGACTTTTAATGTGTATAGCTTTATCGCGAAATTCATGAGGAAGGGATTTTTGTTAAGATAATAAAAGGAAAGAATTGATCGTTGTATGGAATAATTTTAGTGAAGAATTATTAAAATGTGCAAAAGATTCAAATGAAATAAAATAGACCTGACTGCCATCAGGCTGACAGAAATAAATAAAACATAAGAAAATGAAAGATGATTTAGTGCCCAGGGAAGCGTATGAGCAAATATCTGATTGGATTGTGTCAGATAAGAGTGTAGTAGGTATTGATGCCAAAGAAACGCATATAATTATTATTCACAAACTCATGGAAATCGAAAAAAGGATTTCAGAACTAGAGAAAAAGCAAATCATCTAAAAAAATGGCCCGTTTTAGTGATTTGATAAAGGGTAGTACACCTGTTTTGGTCGACTTTTATGCCGACTGGTGCGCGCCCTGTAAAATGATGGCTCCTGTGCTGAAGCAAGTGTCTTCGGATATTGGTGAAAAAGCAAGGATCATCAAAGTGGACGTGGATAAAAATCCGCAAGCCGCGGCGAAGTATGGCATTCAGGGCGTGCCTACATTTATTCTCTTCAAAAATGGCAAGCTAGTATGGAGGCAGTCAGGTGTGGTGCCTGCTCATACGCTGAAACAGGTGATTGAAAATTATTTATAAGCCGTTCTTAAAACGTGCTCACCTCTCCCTGAGGATAGATAGTGCATGGAATTTTGATGTATTTATGCGCAAATGGTTGTATCTTAATTGATAAGATTCATGTATCTCAAACAGAATGACCGAAGTGGGCGTTTCAATTGTTAATGTGTTTGTTCATATGATTATTGCTACCAAAGGATGGACGCCGGTTTTAACCAACGATATGCGCACTGAAATAACGGAACGGCTGGTACGGAATTTCAAAATGCGTGATGCTATAGTTGTAGCTATCAATAGTGCTCCGGAACATTTTCATGTTCTTATAAAACTTCCATCCTATCGTTCATTGTCAGAGGTGGTAGGCTGGACAAAAGGGGAGTGTAGTCACTGGTTTAACTCAAATCATGAAAATAAGCTGTATTGGCAAAAAGGTTACTGGGCAACGGTTGTTTCATTTGAAGAAGTTCCAAACGTATCAAATTATATTACTGCTCAAACTGAGATTCACAAAAAGCTTAGTTTCGAAAAAGAAATGTCACAATTCAGGGCAAACCGTATAACACCGTAATTTTGCCAGGGTGGTTACCTGCGCGTTGCAATTTTAAATTAACCCGGGGATGGGTATGTTGTATAGAATACTTTTTATTTTATTCTGGGGACTCTTTTGGGTGGGGTCAGGAAATATGCTGGCCCAAACCAGGAGTTGTATTGTAAATACACAAGTGAGCGCCGATGATTTCGATACCTGGATCGACAGGTTGAAAGAACGCCAAGCAATGCTCCGTACCCTTGCATTAGAAGAACAGGTATTTAATGTACCTGTGATTGTACATATCGTACACGATGGAGAAGCGATAGGTACCGGAACAAACATCAGTTTGGAGCAGGTGCTTTCTCAACTCGAAGTTTTAAACGAAGATTTTAACCGGCTTAATGCCGATACGGTAAATACTCCTGCAGAATTTATAGATGTGGCAGGTAGCATGAATATCAACTTTTTACCAGCTCTGATAGATGTGTCTGGCGAAATGCTTACTGAACCGGGCATACACCGTATTGACCGCAACATTATGGGTTTTGAAGCGCCTGCTTACACATATGATTATTTTTCCTCTGTCATCCAACCTGCTACATTTTGGAACCCTGATGATTATTTTAATATCTGGGTGTGCGATCTGAGTGGCGGACTTCTTGGCGTTGCACAGTTTCCGGAAGCGGTTTTGCCCGATCTTCCTTCAAATTCACCCCCTGAAACCGATGGTATTATTGTAAGTTTTGATGTATTTGGACGCACCGGTGAATTAAGCCCTCCGTATGAAAAAGGAAGAACTGCTACCCATGAAGTGGGTCACTGGTTAGGGTTATACCATCTCTGGGGACCAGAGGAATTACCTGACCATTGTACGCAAGATGATTATGTGGACGATACACCTAATCAGGATGACCCTACCAATTTTTGCCCTGATGAGCAAGGGCCCACTTGTAGCGGTGTGGTGAGAGAAATGTGGGAAAATTACATGGACTATACGTGGGACGCCTGTATGAATATATTTTCGGCAGGGCAAATGGAACGTATGACAATTGTGCTCACAAATGCACCCCGTAGAGCCCCCTTGCTTGAATCAACTGCGGCTGATAAATTTGATCAGGTGATTACATTCAGTGAACCAGGAATTTTGAAATTCAATGATCCGCCTTTTGTGCTAACAGGTTCTTCTGATTCAGGGCTTCCACTTACATTTACAAGCTCAGACCCCACAGTTGCAACTGTGTCAGGTAATATAGTCACCATAATCGGTGGAGGAAATGCCATTATCACTGCCAGCCAGCCGGGTGATTACTTTTACCATGCTGCCACGCCGGTCGCACATATTTTAACGGTTGATAAAGCTGATCAAACAATAGAATTTGAGCCGGTTCCAGCTAAAAATTTTAACGATACACCCTTTTTATTGGTAGCGGATGCTTCATCGGGAATGGATGTAGTGTTCACTTCCTCCGACCTGCAAATAATTTCGGTGGTGGGCAGCATAGCTACCATACATAATGTAGGCTCTGTGGTAATATCAGCTGACCAGTCAGGTAATGATAATTATAATCCGGCGACACAATCCACACAGACTATCGAAGTGATAAAATCAGAACAAGTCATTGGCTTTATCGAAATACCTGTAAAAATATTTGGTGATCCGTCATTTGAATTAATTGCAGAGTCTTCTTCAGGCTTGCCTGTAAGCTTTTATAGTGCTGATGCGAATGTGCTTACAATTATTAATGAGAATGAAGCGGTAATTTCAAGTGCAGGAGAGGTTGAAGTGTCGGCTGTTCAGGAGGGAGATCAAAACTACCTGCCTGATACGATAGTGCGTTTGGTTGTGATTGAAAAAGCAAATCAGACCATTACATTTGAATCCATTCAACCCATACGTTTTAAAGACACCGTTAAGCTGGTTGCAAATGCAAGTTCGGGACTGGAAGTATCGCTTTTATCTGGTGATGAAAATATTGCCCTGACAGAAGGGAATAAGCTTATAGCAACCGGAGTAGGTTCACTTTCGGTTATTGCACGTCAGGGAGGTGATTTGAATTACCATCCTGCGCAAGAAGTGGAGCAGACCATAGATATAAACAAGGCCATTCAGGAAATCGTGTTTGATTCGATACCGGATATTAACGATTCTGTTGATTCAATAACCTTATCTTTTTATGCTACCTCAGAACTTGAGGTTGGCCTGGAGATAACCCAGGGTACCGCAACAATCGTTGATTCAATACTGATCAACCTTTCCCCCGGTACGGTGTCTGTTAAAGCAACTCAGAATGGCAATGCGTTTTACGATTCTGCAAACTCGGTCACGCATACCTTCTGTGTAATACCCACGCCTGAAATACAGGTTTTGTATCAGGGATATTATGCCATATTAAATTCAAAACATACCTCAGGAAATCAGTGGCTTTTTGATGGGAGTATAATCTCAACAGATAGCACAGTGAAAGTGTATGAGAATAGCGACTATGTATTAATGGTAACAGTTGATGGATGTACAGGTGAAGCCTCTGTTCTGGTGGATGTCATAACGAGTGTTACCGATACAAATCTGAGCGATATTGTGATTCGAATTTATCCGAATCCGGTACACCATACATTAAACATTGACCTATCTCAACTTGCTCAAGAAGAGTTAGATATACATATTATTGATAGTTCGGGAAGGCTTGTGTACGTAAAGAAGAAAATTATTGGTGTGATAAAAAATCTTGACGTTTCAGCTTTAAATATGGGCGTTTATATTTTATATATCTCTTTTGACAACATTGTATTGCCCATTAGATTTGTCAGACAATGACGATATAATTATACATGCCACAAATAAATACTATCCATAATTATCGTGAATAAACATGCCTGTAATCAGGCAATACCTGGATGATCCATTTCTGAAAATGCATTATGATGATATTCATAAGGCAAGTGTAATGATTCTTTACTGAATGGAAACGAGTATATTTATTACAAATTGACACTTAAAGAAATACGTATTCGGGTTCAAGAGTGAGGAGTTTATGGTCGAGGTCGAAATTGGAGGAGCTGCAACTTTTCTGGAATTCGCGTCGGATGCTAATGTGAGTTTGTTTATTTAAAACATACCCCAACTATCCAGGTTGATATGGTATGACTGTGAGGATGATCGATGTGGGACTGTGTCGTTTTTAAAGCCGCATACCCTTTATCATGGATTGAGTTATGTGCAAACACCTGAAATTATATCTAGAATTGATTTCTCACTTATTACTTTTTCATGCCGCAAATGATTGAATGGTTTTCGAATAGTGCTATTTGTAAATTCGTGCCTTATAATGGGCGAACATCAAATAAATAATATGATAATGATGTCTTGCTTAAGAGTGGTATTTGCTTTTATACTTTCTTGTTTTCCTGAATAATTCCCGCAACTGACCTCCAGTAAGTGCCCCCAGCCCACCGACCAGGCCACCAATAGCTGCCGTAAGGAGTATCATCAAAAATGAATTGGGTAAAAAGAAAATGGCTGATACGCGTTCGGTAAGAATGGAATTGGTTGTGGAGTCTATCATATAGGCTAAAATAAACCAGTAAATCCCGACACCCAAAAATCCGGAGATAAATGAGGTGAGCCCGTTTGATGATAAGATAAGACTTACCAGAAATCCGGCGATAACCACAGACCACCATGGCAGATACCATTGGAGCAGGTAGGCAATAATAGCTGTAAAGACAAGTTTGATTAGTAATTTCATTTGTTCATGTTCTCTTCAGGTTCAAGAGTTTGTCTAAAAATAAGTTTCTCATCGACGTCATCGGGTGATTTGAAAAATAACAATTTATTATATTCTCCCTTTGCCCATTTTCCGATCATGTTATCATAAAAAGGGTTGCCCGGATTGCCCGACTGACCACCCGGATAATGCCCCCAAGCTTTTACTCCTTCCGGGTCCAGTTCCACAATCATGCGCCATGACGGGCCATGGTTTTTTGATGTTGCGTTTATGATGTCGCCGTTGCCACCAATCGTAATATTATATACACCAAGGGGTTTTAATCTTGCCAGGTGCTGTACATAGGTGGCTTTATAGGTAGCCCACAAAGGTTCTCCGTTTTTGGTTATCCAGGCGTTCATTTCTTCAGCCATCTTTGAAAATGATTTATTCAGGAGCTCCTGTGCATCTTCCTTTTCAGGTGTGTCCTGTATATCAAAGAATTGAAGATCAGGATTTTCACGGAGTAATTTAATAGTATTAAAATTTGTGGGATACGCAAGTGCTATGTCTGAATTACGGATCTCATCCCAGATCATCGGATAAAGAGTGTCCCACCACAATTCGTAATAAGAGGCTCCCTTTGAATCTATATGATTATAAAAATCCCATGAACGGAGCACATTGTAGGCTTTCATTTCATCTTCGCTAAAATCATCCTGTTTCAACTGCGAAAGAAAAAAAGGCAATGACTCTGCGGCCTTCATATTAAAATTATCCTGCTGTAAATCCATCATATCTTTCGGCCTGATATTTTTCATTTCACGAAGCCGGTCGTTAATTCTCCGGTTGCGGTAATTTGGATAACTTCTTGAAGTGATATAGTAAGGGTAGGTTGTATCCGCAGGATATTGATTTGCAGAGCTTACAAATCCCCTTTCAGGATTAAGATCCATGACATTGTGCTCGTTTGGAATAAAAACATTCCATCCGTTTTCTGAAACAGTCCCATCGAGTAAAAATTTACCGGCTTTATTTTTCCTGGCCGGAAATTTTCCCTGAATACGCATGGCAATGTCGCCTGCAACGGAGGCAAAAGCAAAATTCTGAGCCGGCGAAGCGTAAAAATCCAGTGCATGCATATAATCCGCATGGTTTTTGGCCCTGTTCAACAGATAAAAAGCGGTAGCTTCCTGCGAAGAATCATGGGCAATCCAACGGAATGCATATCCTTCCAGTTTCCATTTGGAATTTGACAAAAAAGAAGCATCATAAAATACCGGACCCCATTTTGTGTATGTAACTGTATCATAATAAGGCTCAGCCCCTTTGATATTGAATTTTTCAATTTTCATTTCAGCTGCAACCCATTTTCCATCAAGCAAGTAAGCTTGTTGGCTTTCATCTTGGAAGGTGATCTTATACCAGTCAACCAGGTCACGCGGTGCATTGGTAACACCCCAGGCAACTGAATCGGTAAATCCAACGATTACATTCGGCGTGCCGGGCAGTGTGACTCCATACACATTGATACCAGGCGCATTTAGCTGAAGCTGGTACCAGATGGAAGGGAGATTCAGTGCAAGGTGAGGGTCATTGCAGAGAATTGCATGCCCGCTGGCTGTTTTTAAAGGGCCAACCGCCCAGTTGTTGCTTCCATTATCGGGATTTGAACCATTAAAAAGATCAACCGTGGTAGCCTCAATTATTATGACGGATGAATCTTCGGATAGGATGACAGGATCAAAATCCCATCCTCCCGGTTTGTTTACAATGGGATCAGCAGGATTGTCAAGGTCAGGATAAATCAGATCAAGAAATTCTTCGCCATAGCGGCTAAGAAAGTTTGTGTTTTCAATGTCTTTATTCCCCGAATTCAGTGTGTTCGCCATGTATTTCAAAAGGAGTGCACATTTGAGTGGCGTCCATGGTTCAGGTTTGTAATTAAGAAGTTTGTATTCAAACGGATAGTTGCGATAGGAGAGACCATTGATGTATGCATTTACTCCCTTTGTATAATCTTCAATAACAGCACGTGTTTTGCTGTTGCTGTTTATTCCTTTAAGGCTGTTTTCAGCACCATAAACCATTCCTCTCCTTCGTTGTGCCCTATCGAAATTCAACGCATCTTTTCCGATGATTTCGGAAAGACGTCCGGCAGCGGCATGAGTTTGGAACTCCATTTGCCAAAGACGGTGACTGGCAGTGACATACCCTTGGGTCCAGTAAAGGTCTGGGTCATTTTCTGCAAAAATATGTGGAACAAGATTATCGTCGTATAAAATATTGACTGTAGCTTCCAGATCCCTGAATTGTAATCGGTTCGGAAAAGAAACGTCCTCTGTTTCTGCGTTTGCCCAAAATCCGTTTACCGGATCAAGGAATTTTCCTAATGGAGGGATTTTATCGAATTGGGTATTCAGCATAACGGTAATAGTGAGAGTAATAACTAATGATATTATAAACCGGAAGATCTTCATATTATACATTTTGTGGGTGAATATATAACAGATTGAATTATTAACAACAAAAGATATGTGGTTGTCGGACATCAAAGGGGATACTCCTCAATAATTTGTAAAAAATGCATAAAAAAACCTTGCAAAAAAGCTCCGCAAGGTCAGACGCCACAGTTATGAATACTCAGACCAAATATTTCTGTGCTTTGCTTTTAAGATCGTCGCGATCAGCAGTAATCATTGGATCACTGTAAATACGGGTAGATAATTCTCCAACCACTTTTTTCTTATACCCAAGTTTTTCTGCTATTTCTTCGCAAAAGACAATTTCACTTTTGAATACCTGCCCATCAATTTTCATTAATTGAATAATGTTATAAAGATATTCGAATTTCTGATCATCCGTGAGATGAGAAAGATCGCCGATTGGCTGCGGATTTCTTAGCATCTCATCAACGTCTTCTTTTGAAAATCCTGCTGCTATCCCGATGGCCCTGACATGTCTGGCTTCTTTTTCAGCCACGCTAGTATCTGATGCAGCCAGATTGACTAACATGTTAAGTTGCTCTTTGATCATGATGGTGTTGGGTTTTATCTATTTGCAAATTAAAAAGTATTTTCAATAAACGATAATTATAAAACAGATAATGTTGTGCATTCAAATAAAAAGGAGGAAAAATCCCCCTTTTTCTGTTGAAAAACAACAATTCTAAACCTAAACCTAAACCTAACCTAATCTCATCCTGTTCCTGAAAAAATCAGGAGTTGTATCATATCTGTAATAAATATACTTGCTGACGCCCAGGGAATTGTATATCCAATCATCACTGCTACAATTATTCCCGGAATAATCAACAGGTCCCTGACTTTAACTTGAATCGCAACGCGATTGTATTGCATTTTTATCCGGTTATTGATTTTGCAGTGTATAATGTATTCATGCATCGGTAAAAAGATCCTTTAATTCCTGAATGGTTGCATTACTTAGATGCAAGTCATACATAAAAGTTTAGTCGGAACGTATTATTTTTTTTGAGATCACCATTTTTTTAGTGGATTTATATATTGAGATCTGGTTCCGGATTTCACTTATAACCACAGAGTTCGTAAAGATAGGGACAGGCTTCGCAGTAAAGATGAATAGTTTAAATCTTTGGACTTTGAACTTTGAACTTAGGACTTCAATCTTCAATCTTCTTTAGATTTATAGTATAACCTTTTCTTTAATGCAACGATTGTAACTATATGTTGTCATTATTTAAATTAGTTTGCAGGTTCTAAATTAGAAATATTATGAAAACAAGTACGATCAGGTGTTTATGTTTGCTGATAGCATTGTTGATGCTGTCGGTAACGACAGATTTATGGGCGCAAAAAAGCGAAACAAGAGACCTGGAAGAGTTTACAGGCGTACGTGCAAGCGAGGCCATCACTGTTTTTTTGAAACCGGGAAATAAGGAATCGGCTCGTATTGAAGCAACTGGTATTGCGTTGGACGAAATCATTACTAAGGTTATGGGTAAAACACTTAAAATTGAGCTTGAAAGAGGAAATCACCACAATATTGATGTGACCGTTTGGGTTACCTATGTAAACCTGGAGAAGATATCGGTCAGCTCGGCGGCCTCTGTTACTACCGAGTCGGTTATTACTTCACGAAAACTCGATGTACAGGCTTCGAGCGCTGGCAAGGCCAACCTCGAAGTAGATGTGGAAGAACTTGACATTGATGTAAGCAGTGCAGCGAATCTAAAAATAACTGGTAAAGCAGGATCTCAAAATGTTCATGTTTCAAGTTCAGGCAGTTATTATGCGTATGATCTCAATAGTGAAGTGGCAATCGTTTCTGCGAGTTCAGCAGGAAACGCAAAAGTGATGGCAAGCAAAAAAATTGAAGCAGATGCTTCAAGTGCCGGTAGTATCCGGTACAAGGGTAACCCTGAGAAAGTAAATATACATTCCGGCAGCGGTGGATCGACGAAAAAAGCAAACTGATCCGGTCAGGCACATAAATAAATCAATGGTGATTCTGATTTAAAATTGTACTTCAACGGTTTTTTTCTGTCCTGCCCGTAATATGGTCACGGAAACGTTGTCGCCCTTTCTAATTATGCTCAACGCTTCCATGTATGCATATATGTCGTCAATTGCATAAATTCCCATTTGTATCACAATGTCTCCTTTTTGCAGCCCTGCGTTAGCGGCAGGTTTTCCATCCGAAACTCCATCTATTTTCACTCCTCCGTCATCAAACATATAATCTGGAATAATACCCAGTGTAACTGCAAATCGTGGTGCTTTGCGGCTTTCATCATCTTTGGTTTTGGTGAAGGTAAGTTTCACGTCTTTATTCAACGCATTATTGACTTCCATGATATAGTCAAAAACCAGCTTCATGCCGTCATAATTGATAAACTCCGGGTCATCGGTAGGTTTATGGTAATTCTCGTGCGTTCCAGTAAAAAAATGCAAAACAGGAATATCAGATAAATAGAAAGCGGTTTGGTCAGAAGGACCTACCCCGGATTCCGTTGTATTTATATTCAGTGGGGGAATGTTAATTTCCCGGATCAGACTATCCCATACGGGTGATGTTCCCACTCCGTTGATCGCAATGTCATAGTCAGCCGTATCGAGGCGACCTACCATGTCCATATTGATCATGTATGAAACACTTTCAAGGTCTATTGTCGGGTTTTTGGTGAAATAGTTTGCGCCAAGCAGGCCTTTTTCTTCTCCTGAAAAGGCAATGAAAAGATAATTCAGGTTTTTGAGGGGAGATTTTCTGATCATTCTTGCCATTTCTATTAACATGGCGGTTCCTGAAGCGTTATCATCGGCTCCATTATGTATCTGGTCTTCATCTCCCCGGAAAAGCGATCCGCCATGGCGGCCGTATCCAAGATGGTCATAATGCGCTCCGATAATCGCCGTATATAATGCATTGTTATCAATCCACCCAATTACATTACGGCCCTTGCGATTGTCATCATTCAATTCGGTGCGTAATTCCGCGTGTTCTTTCTCGTTTACGAGTGATGCATCTTTTATAAAAATCACAGGTATCCCTACACGTGCAATTTTGTCTGTATAATTTTTATCAGGATCAGCTGCCGTAGGATCTTCATTGATGAGTATTACAGCTGAAGCCCCTTTTTCTTCTGCTTTTTTAACCCGGTTTTTTATGCTGTGATAAGCAATGTACTTAGAATGTGGATGTATGCCGTCAGGAGAAGAAATACTGAAAATTGCGATTTTTCCATTTAGCGAACTGTTATTTGTAAAATCGCTGTAACCGAGGTCAGGAGCTTCAATGCCAAAACCGATACTTATAAGTGATCCGGAGGCTTCTCCGTTAGCCGAAAAATTCATCACAAAATAATCTTTGTCAAGCTCCGGATTATTTCCATCAATCGTAAAAAATACTTCACCTGGATTTTTCCCCATTAGAAAATCGAAATCCTGATAATATCCGTCGGTACCCCTGGGTTCAAGTCCGGCAGAATTAAACTGCGTGGAAATATATGCTGCCGCTTTTTTTTCTGCCTCGGTGCCTGCTTCACGTCCTTCAAGTGCATCCGAAGCCAGATATTCAATATGTTTCTTCATGTTTTGTGCGGGAGTGTCCTGTGGTGCACATGAAATGATCATTCCGGCTATCGCAACAACCAAAACGGCATAATTTATTGATCTTTTACCCTGCATATTAATTGTATTTGTATAACCACAAATTGTCATTAGAAATTTACTATGGCTTCTAATTGACCATCAGTCTAATGACAATTCCGGGTTTAAAATTTAATCGCTAAGAATACCTTCATTTTTTCAATTAAAAGGCATTCAAACCTGTTTACTAATTAAGTACTGCAAATATATTTTGTTTGTGTGATTGTACAGCAGGTATTAGTTGCTTTTTAACGGCCGGGGATGTGCTTCTTTTTTGCAATTGATCAAAATTTTTCGATGCAAATTCAAAGTTTTCCGGATAACCAACCTGACTCCTTATATGGAAATTTGGATAGATGTTCAGACGGCACTTGGAGAAGAGAACTTATTAGACGTTAAGTTAAAGAAGATTGGTCCTGCGAACCCAGAGGGTGTTCTAATGGGTGGTAATAGGTATCGGAATACATGAAACGAAATGTAAATTTAACACATTAAAAAATATGTCCAGTAGGTCTATCCAATAGTCGTAAAAATGCCTATGCAGGCTAGAAACGACAATATCTTGTATATAAAAAAAGTTATTCTCATATTGTATTAGTTTTGAGTATTATGAAGAGGCTGGTTTTATCATTAGTTGTTCTTATGGGTGTTTCCACAGCATTTGCCCAGCATGTTGGAAATACCGATTGGGATTCCGAAGAAAGTTTCCGGCAGGATGAGCAACACATAGTAAATGATATTTTATGGCTCGAAGAAAATCCATTTGCCACAAAAGACAACAACACCAAAGTGATATCTGATTATGTGATTAGATGGCTTACAGAAACACCTTATGTTTCGGTAAAATTTGATGAAATATTTACAGGAGGAATTGTAAATAATAAGAAATACAAGTATTCCGATAAGATTCGTGTAACCTATCTATTTGGCAAATCGTTGTATGTCATCGAACATCAGGGCGAACCTAATGAAACTGCTGCAAGTTTGCGCGGGCTTGAAGGGGTGGTAAAAGTATATCGAGAAATAATCAGTGTTGACCCGAATGCAAAACACAAGGAACTTGAGTATTATAAAGAACTATTTGATTCTCACCAACTTAGAGATTACGTAGCGGCCCATCTCAAAAAAATGGGTTCTGATCTGTAATAAACCGCTATTCAAACGTAATCATTTTGTGGTAATCTCTTGTGAGTCCTAATGTCCTGCTATATTTGGAATTAAATCTATTATTATTATTTAATTTATGAGGGTGTTTTTGGTATTTGTCTTTTTGCAGGCTTCACTCCAATGCCTGGCCCAGAGCCCGAAATATTATTTTGAAACAGGATTTGAATTATATGAAAAGGGTGACTACCAGGGTGCTGTCGAAAACTATACGAAAGCAATAAGTCTTGATCCTGATAATCCGGAATATTATTATCATCGTGGAGTATGCCTGTCGATATTGGTAAAGAATGAGCAGGCAATAACTGATTTCTCCAACGCATTGAATATCAAAGCGGATTATCATGAAGCATATTTTGAGCGTGCCTACGCATATTATTTAATAAATAAAATCGATGAGGCGATACAGGATTATGATAGAGGTCTGGAACTGGATCCGGAAAATGGACCTGGGTATTTAAACCGGGGGTCTGTAAAATTTGATATAGATGATGTTGACGGGGCCTGCAGTGACTGGAAAAAAGCAGTAAGACTGGGGATTTCCATTGCCGTAGATCTGGTTAAAGAATATTGCACCTCAAAGGGCTGATTACCGTATTCGATACCGGATCAGAGAAGGATAAATGTCCGAATCCGTGTGTATAAACAGGCAATCGGATCAGAAATTTACATTATTTTAATGGCATAGACATTGAAGTTCATGGATTAGGCTTAATTTAACGTTATATTAATTGAATGCTTCAAAATATGAATATGACAACAAAAACTTTGACGAGGTCCCGGAATAAAGTCATAGCTGGTGTATGTGCGGGCCTCGCTAATTATTTAGGGTGGGATCCACCAATAGTGCGCGTACTATACCTTCTGATTTCAATTTTCAGTGCAGCTTTTCCCGGAATTATGGTTTATATCATTCTCTGGATTGTTATGCCCACGGAGTAATGAACAAACACAGGAAATGGCCATGTTAATTACAATGTAAATTCATCATTTCAATGGCGAGTGTAAAATCCATTCCAGCAGCTGTTTTCCAGTTCTTGCAGGCTTTGTAATTGTTGCCCAGGGCAAAATAGTTTGTCCCTCTTATATATAATGGTTCGGCCAGATCAGGACGGAGAAATACAGACCAGTTGCAATCTTTAATTGCGTCTTTGTGTAATCCTAATTGCGTATAGGCTTTTGCCCGCGTAAAAAAAACCTCAAAATAAATTGGCGGGCTTTCGGCAGGGTTCATTACCAGCTCTGCTGCCTGCCCGTAGATCTGGACCAATATATCTTTTACCCTAAACCTGGCATTATCAAGATATGGTTTCGATTTCTCAGGGTCATTCATGCGAACAAGATACAACTTGCCTATTTCGAGATTTAGTTTAAGATTTTTCTTATCATTAGATCGTATTACTTCAAGAGCATCCGCTGCTTCCTGGTACATGCCCAACGCTTTGTAACACTCAGCCAGTTTTTTATACACAACCGCACCTTCGCGGTTTTGATAATCCTTCACAATCGAAAAACTGATGATCGCACTTTCAAAATTGTTTTGACTAAACTGGTCGTCGGCCATTACCATTACCTCACCCACAAATTTATCTCTGTAGTTACGGATGGTACGTTCAGCTGGGTTTTTTTTCTGCATCAGTATGATAATATCAAGCGATTTCCGGTATTCACCTTTATCAAAATATACCTGTGCTTCTTTAAACAGTTCTTCTCTTGCTTCAGCCAGCCGTATTTCCTTCCCTACCTGATAATTTTCATAGAGATATTTTACACTCATAACCATCGCGGCAACTATAAAAATAAAAGCAAATGCCATAACCTGTGCTTTTACATATTTCCAACCATATTCGTATTCACGGGAGGTGTGCCGCGCCCTTCTCTCATAGGGTGGATAGTAAAATGGACGGTAGGTTGATCTGCGTGGTGAAACCGGAATACTCTGGTAATTGTATACCAGGTCATATTGATGCTTTTTATACGAATCTGATAATATCTGGTATGAGCGGTTGATCTCTTTGAACTTTTCTTCAGCTGCCGGATAGTCTGGATTCCGGTCCGGATGATACCTGAGAGCCAGTTTTTTGAAAGCCGACTTTATCTCTGCAGCACTTGCAGAACGAGGTATTCCAAGTACCTGATAGTGATCAACCATATTACGAATTTACTAAATTCTGTGCGTTAGCAACAAGTTTCTTATACACGTTTATGGGTAATGTACTTTTTATAACGTTTAATCCGGTCTGAAATTTCAATAAAATCAAGTACTAAAGGTTTCACACTTCAACTTATTTTCTAATAATCAGCATTTAAAGAAAAATTAAAAAAAATAAATGACTGAAGCGACCATTTACTGATAGACTTCAAACAACTCCCTGCCTCAACCGTGCATTCGGCTTTTCCTTATGTACCATGGGCATTTTGTCCATCCGGTCCACTTCGATCATGGGATAGCCAAAGTCCTCCACCACTTTTCCGCACAGCATGTAAAAACCGTGTCCCCTGAAGGGGTTTCGTTTTGCCACCGGAGGGAAGTGAGTGGTGTCAAACACATCTCCGTTCCGGTCGCAAAAAGTGGCAAAGTGCATCAGCTTTCCGTCTTTGGTGTAGGTGTTTTTGATCGTTACCAGGTAGCCGGTAATGCTGACTTTTTTCCCCGTCTTTTTTGTCAGTTCACCGGCTACTGTATCACCACGTTCACTGGTAGCCAATAGGGTGAAGGGGTCGCAAAGCGAAAATTGCAGCAGTTCCAATTCGTCAAAAGCATCTTCATAAGGTAAATGATCGAGTGGGGGAAGCCGGTAGTCAGGCAATTCAAGGTTAAAAAGATCCACCGCATACTTCGTGTTTTTTCCTTTTCCAAAGTAGAGATGGGCCTCCCACAACAACTCCCGCTTTGATTTTCCGGTAAAACGAAACGCCCCGATGCGGATCAGGATTGAAATCTGCTCAAGCGATACCGGTATGCGGCGGATAAAGTTATCGAGGCTTTTGAAATCCCCGTTTTGGCTTCTTTCTTCGGGGATACATTTTCCGATACGGGTTTCCAGGCTTTTGAGATGAATAAATCCGATGTAGATGGTATCGCCGGCGATGGTGGTGGTATGGTCGCTGTGGTTTATGCAGGGCGCTTCGATCTCAGCGCCGTCCATCCGGGCTTCGTGAAAGTAGAACTCCGTCTGGTAAAAGCCCCCGAAGTTGTTAATCACCCCCACCATGAACTCCAGCGGGTAGTGCGCTTTGAGAAACAGGCTCTGGTAACTTTCTACGGCATAGCTGGCAGAGTGTCCCTTGGCAAAAGAGTAGCCTGAAAAACTTTCGATCTCAAACCATACCCGGTCGGTAACTTCCTGTGGGTACCCTCTTTTTTTGCAGTTCAGAAAAAACTGATCCTTAACCTGTTGAAATTCTTTCCTCGAACGGTATTTCCCCGACATGCCCCGCCGCAGAATATCGGCTTCACTCAGGGTAAGACCTGCAAAGTGGTGTGCCACTTTGATCACATCTTCCTGATATACCATCACGCCGTACGTTTCAGCCATCAGTTCATCCATCTTTGGGTGTATGGAGGTGTACCGATCGGGGTTTAGGTGCCGGTGAATGTATTCACGCATCATTCCCGAGCGCGCTACACCCGGGCGGATGATGGAGCTTGCTGCCACCAGCGTAATATAATTGTCGCACCGCAGCTTGCCGAGCAGCATCCGCATGGCCGGCGATTCCACATAGAAACAACCCATCGTTTTGCCCCGCCTGATCAGGTTGCGGATCTTCGGATCTTTTTTAAACGATTCAAAATCATTGACATCAACCTTTATTCCGCGGTTTGTCTTGATGAAGGCAGCGGCATCCTTGATGTGTCCCAGGCCTCGTTGACTGAGAATATCCAGTTTATAAATACCCATATCCTCGGCATTATGCATTTCGAAATGTGCTACCGGAAAGCCTTTGGGAGGCAGGTTTGTGGCCGTGTAGGCATAGATAGGCTTTTCGGTGATAAGCACACCGCCGGCATGAATGGAGAGATGAGAGGGGATGCTGTACATCCGGTCGGCATAGCGGAAAATCAGGCGTGTAATATGATCGCGGTTACGATTCTGATCCGGGCGTGCTACAATGGTATCGATCTCCGGTTTGGGGAGGCCAAACACTTTTCCCAGTTCGCGCACCAGCGACCGGTCTTTGAAAGTGGAGTGTGTACCCAGCAGTGCGGTATGCTGCGGTGTATGTTTTTCAAAGATATATTTTGTTACTTCATCCCGGTCTTTCCATGAAAAATCAATATCAAAGTCGGGCGGAGAGGTACGCACCGGGTTTAAGAAGCGCTCGAAATACAGGTCGAGCTCAATGGGGTCCACATCGGTGATGCGCAGGCAGTAGGCGGCTACACTGTTGGCGCCGCTGCCGCGACCTACATGAGCAAAATTCTTATGTTCAGCAAACCGGATTATATCATGGGCGATCAGGAAGTAAGACTCGAAGTTACGTGAGGATATGACATCGAGTTCTTTAAAAAGCCGCGAACGGGCATGGTGGTCATAGCGATCGAAGCGACGGTCGAAACCTTCCATCGCCAGCGACATCAGCAGCTCCCGATCATTACGTTTGCTGTCGGTAAAGTTGGCCTTGTTCTTGTCTGTGCCCAATTCGAAACGGATGCTGCACTGCGTAAGCAGCCGGCGGCTGTTTTTCAGCAATTCAGGGAAGCGGAGGTATAGCTCCACAAGCTCTTTTTCCGGCAGCATGATCTCATGTTCGCCTGCCTGGTCACGGGGATCAAGTTTACTGAGCAGGGTGTTTTTGTCGATGGCGCGAAGCAACCGGTGAATATTGAAACCGGTGCGGTTTCGGAAAGTTACCGGCGCCAGGGCAACCAGCTTGTGCATGTAGCGGGTGAGGTTTGAGGTTGCCAGCCGTGTAAGTTCGCCGGGACGAATGCCGATAAACTCGTTTTCGCGAAGGGTGGCAGGGGTGATCGTATCGCTGGCAGGCTCAAAAGGATAAATAATAAATGCATGGACAAATTCCGGTACGCGCTTTAACAGGGGTTTCCCGGTAGTATTGTGATGAGAGAGATACCGGTTGAGTTCCTCAAATCCCTCGTTATTTTCGGCCAGGCCGATGTATAACAGCCGGCCTTCCGAACGAAACTCGATGCCCAGGGCAATTTCAAGGTTGTATTCGGCCCGGTTCTGGTTACATATTCGCAGCATTTCAATGTAACCGGACGTGTTGTTGATATCGGTGAGGGCAAGCTTATGTACACCACAGCGCCGGGCTTCATCAAAGAGCCCCTCGACGGAAAAGGTCCCGTACCTGAAGGAAAAATAGGTGTGGCAATTGAGATACATTGATGCATATTAACCGTTCAATCCGGATGATAAGGCATTTGTGAATTGCCAACTGCCCACCGAAACATCACCCTCTAAACATATTCATATCCATCCGTACCCTCCGGCTTACGTCCATAGCTATGGCGCGTACCAGTGCGCTCGATCCGTATCTGGCTTTGATCCTGTCCATAGCCTGATACAGCCTGATGACTTCCTCGGTGTCGTCAAACAGGTTGATCTGGTAATGGCCGTGCACGAGATTGCTAAGCCGCACGCCCACCAGCCGGAGCCGCATGCGCCGGGTGTATAGCTTGTCGAACAGCTCCAGGGCCAATTTAATAAGCGTCTGGTCTGATGAGGTGTATGGTATATGCGCCTGTTTGGTTTCCGTATCGAAGTTGGAATACCTGATCTTTACGGTAATACAGGAAGTAAGTTTCTTTTCTTTCCGCAGCTTAAATGTGAGTTTTTCCACCATGGCAATGAGTATGGACCTGAGCCTGTGTACGTCAATGGTGTCGGTGCTGAAGGTGGACTCGGTGGATATCGATTTTTGCTCTGTGTAGGGCACTACGGGAGAGTTATCGATGGCATTGGCTTTGTTCCACAGCACGATGCCGTTTTTCCAATTTTTTTAGTATTATTACTAAAATAATTAGTTAATACTTTTATTCCTAGTGAGAACGTAGCTATATTCGTTGTAAAAATACTAAATATATTAGTAAGAAGAACAAAAGCAGTATAATTAAATTAAAATGGAACAGATCAAAAAATTGAAAATAAGCAGCAAAAAGCTGCAATCAGGTAAATGCCAGGTCAAATTCTGTGCAAGTTTATCGGACAACAGAGAGCGGTACGGTTATATTCTTGTTGAACCGGGTAGCACACTGCGGGAGGTGGTGATCCGTATTATAAAGCTTTTGATGAGAGGAAAGAATGCAATGGAAAACCATCTTTATTCAGTGGGGGTTCGCAAGCAGGTCCTGACAGAATGGATTTTTAACCATGAAAGATAATAGTAAAGTAAAAATAAGGGTGACTGTCTTAAAAGAAGTACCCTCATCCTGACCGGAGTGCCCATCCTGCCGCGTCATCATTAAGCAATGGATGAACCATTTGGACGGGCTCCGCCTACCAAGGATTGCCGCGAACGACAGCGGCCAAGAAGAATCTGAATTTTACGACTGGTTAATTTTAATAGATCCTGCGCTGAAGCTCAGGATGGTTTATGGTGTGTGTTGCCGATCTGCTTTCTCCATAAAAAAGGCCACGCATGGCAGGCTCACGGTTCAAAATTTGATGCATTGAATTAAATTTTTCAAAAATGTGTTTTTTAAATTTAGATAAGCCTAAATTTAGTATCTTTGCTAAAAGAAAAACGTACGATAAGAATCAACATGATTAACCTGGCAGAAGAAAACTACCTGAAAACCATTTTCAATCTTTCCGGAGACGGGAAAGAAAATGTGTCAACAAGTGCAATTTCGGATTTCATGGAAAACAAACCTTCGTCCGTTACCGACATGTTGAAAAAGCTGTCGGATAAAAGCCTTATTAATTACAAGCGGTATAACGGCGCGTACCTTACATCTGCCGGAAAAGAGGCTGCCCTGAAAGTGATCCGTAAGCACAGGTTGTGGGAGTTGTTTCTTGTTAAATACCTGGCGTTTTCGTGGCACGAAGTACACGACATCGCCGAACAAATGGAACATGTGAAATCTGAATTACTCATTGACCGGCTCGACAAATTTCTGGGATACCCAGCCACTGACCCACATGGCGACCCGATTCCAGGTGTTAACGGTAAATACAGGTTAATAAATAATAAAACCTTGGATGAGCTTAAAGAAGGAGAAAGTTGTGTGCTTACCGGCGTTAAAAATTCGTCATCGGAATTTCTGAAATTTCTCAACGAAATATCCATTTCATTGAATACAAGAATCAGGGTACTTAAAAAGTATACATTTGATCGCTCTGTTTTGATTAAGATCGATGAAAAACGCCAGCAATCAGTATCCGATGATGTAAGTAAAAATATGTTAATTACGCTGATTTAACTGAATTATCTTATGATAAACCCGGTACTTGCATTATCCCTCTTTTTTCTTGTTTTAGGGGTTGTATTACTGCTTTTCTGGCCAGAAAAGGGATTGTTCTGGAAATTTGCCGGAACACTTGTAAGCAACGAAAAGACACTCATGGAAGACGTTCTGAAGCAAATTTACCACATGGAGCATGAAGGAAATGCCGGTTCAGTGCTAAGTCTTAAAGGATCCATTGATATCAGTGAAGAAAAACTGGTAAAGGTAATTGCAGGCATGGAATCCAAAGGGCTGATACGAACGAATGGTATAAAAATATCACTTCGAAAGGAAGGCAGCGACTATGCGGTCAAAATAATAAGGGCGCACCGGCTGTGGGAAAAATACCTTGCTGATAAAACGGGCGTTGATAAGCGGCAATGGCACCATCTGGCAGAACTTGCCGAACACAAGCTGACCAAAGAGCAAGTGGATGATCTGGCTCTATCGCTTGGTGATCCCAGGTACGATCCGCACGGCGATCCGATTCCCACAAGTAAAGGAGACATGCAATACATGCAGCATGTATCGCTTCCTTTGTTTCCGGTAGACAAGAAAGGTTATATCGTACACATTGAAGATGAGCCGGAATCTGTGTATGAGCAGATTATAGCTAACAATCTACAGGTTGGAGCTCAGATAATAGTTATTGAAGCCAATGAAAGACGGATCAGGTTCACTTCGGAAGGTGAGGAGGTTGTACTTACTCCCATTGTTGCAAATAATATCAGTGTCGCCGAACAAAGCCACTCAGGTGTTTTTAAAATTAATACACGAAGACTTACAGGTTTAAAACTTGGAGAGAAATCGAATATTGTTGGGCTCTCGCGGGAGTGCCGCGGAGCAAACAGAAGGAGGTTACTTGACCTGGGTTTTATACCGGGTACAGAAGTGGAAACCTGCCTTTCGAGTCCGCTCGGAAACCCACGGGCATACCTGGTCAAGGGCGCGAGTATCGCCCTCAGAAAAGAGCAATCGGATCTGGTTTTAATAGAAATGAATAATGACAAAGCATATGGCAACTGAGGCAAATTGTGATGGATGCGCATTTAACAATGCCGCTAACTTAAAAAAGCTTGGCGTGAATGTATCAAATGTGGACTTTGTAGTGGCTCTGGCAGGCAATCCGAATACGGGTAAAAGTACGGTTTTCAATGCGCTTACCGGATTGAAGCAACATACCGGCAACTGGCCCGGGAAGACCATAGCAAGAATGGAAGGTGGATTTTCCTATAATGACAAGAGGTATAAGTTAGTGGACCTGCCGGGAACCTATTCACTTTTATCTACAAGCGAGGATGAAGAAATTGCACGTAATTTCATATTGTTCGGCAATCCGGATGTTACCGTGGTGGTGGTTGATGCCACCCGGCTTGAGCGAAACCTGAACCTTGTTTTACAGATACTTGAGATCACAAAGCGGGTGGTGGTGTGTCTGAACCTGCTGGATGAAGCCAAACGGCATCATATAAAAGTGGATGAACGTGTACTGGCACGTGAACTTGGCGTACCAGTGGTAGGTACATCCGCCAGGTTTAATAAGGGTATAGATGAATTAATAAAGGTTGTACATGATGTGGCTACCGGCCAAATTGTTTGCAAACCACACGTTTTAAAAAGTATTTCCGGAAATATCAGGCATGCAGTTAATCGTCTGGCAGGTGAGATAGAAAAACATTTTGAAGGAATAACAAACAGCCGCTGGTTAGCCATCAGGTTGCTTGAAGGAGATCAAAGCCTCATAGAAGCGCTTGGAGATAACCGTATTGCAGACATGGTTGACAATCAGAATCGTGTAATGGAAAAAATAGCTGTATAGATGGAAAAAAATAACGAAATAATGTCGCTTGTGTCCGAACTTCAATGGGAAATAGGTGAGGATTTTCATGATAAGCTTGTGGAGGGGATTTATTCTGACGCTTCAAGAATTGCCCAAAAAGCCGTATTAAAAGAAGACGGAAAGAAACATTTTAACATCGATGCTGCTATTGACAAGGTGGTAACGAGCAGGGTTTTTGGTTTTCCGATCATGCTGCTATTGCTGGCTACCGTCTTGTGGGTTACCATTACCGGGGCCAACTACCCCTCGGCAATGCTGAATAATTTATTGATTGGTATGGGTTATCCGTTTCTAAAAGAGCTGGCTGTAACAATCAGCCTGCCATGGTGGCTGACCGGCTTTTTAGTTGACGGTATTTATCTTGCTATGGCATGGGTAATTGCAGTGATGCTTCCACCAATGGCGATCTTTTTTCCTTTGTTTACCCTCCTCGAAGATTTCGGATACCTGCCGAGGGTGGCCTTCAACCTGGATCGGATTTTCAGTAAGGCAGGGGCCCATGGCAAACAGGCGCTTACCATGACCATGGGATTTGGCTGCAATGCAGCCGGTGTAGTTGCCACACGTATTATTGACAGCCCCAGGGAGCGACTGATTGCGATAATCACCAATAACTTTGCACTTTGCAATGGCAGGTGGCCAACGCAAATACTGATAGGGACCATATTTATAGGAGCACTTGTGCCTCCTTACCTGTCAGGTCTTGTATCTGCTGCTTCAGTGGTAGGCATTGCATTGCTGGGCATCTTATTTACATTTATTATTTCCTGGATGCTTTCCAATACGGTCTTAAAGGGGAAAGTATCCACATTTACTTTGGAGTTGCCACCATACCGCCCTCCAAGGTTTTGGAAAACGGTTTATACTTCACTCATTGACCGTACATTTATTGTGCTATGGAGGGCCATTGTATTCGCCGCACCTGCAGGTGCTGTTATCTGGCTGGTTTCCAATATCTATATCGGTGAGAACAGCATTGCAGTCAATCTCATAGATTTTTTGGATGGGTTTGGTTTTCTGATTGGCCTTAATGGTGTGATACTTCTGGCATATATCCTGGCCATACCTGCCAATGAAATTGTGATCCCGACCATTTTAATGCTTACGGCCATGATATATGGAGGTACCGGCGTGGGAGCAGGCGATGGGGTGATGTTTGAGTTTGACTCTCAAATGGCGACGGCCGACTTACTGCATGCTGGCGGTTGGACATTGCTTACCGGGCTTAATCTTATGATCTTCAGCTTACTGCATAACCCGTGCAGTACGACCATTTATACCATTTATAAAGAGACAAAAAGTGCTAAATGGACCACGGTAGCTTCTCTTTTACCGCTCGTAGTCGGTATAATGGTTACTTTTGTTATAGCACAGGTATGGCGGATATTTACGGGCTAACATTATAGGTATATTTAAATATTTCTTTTAAGGCGCTTTCACAAGTTGTACACGCATTTAGTTGCAATAAACTAAATAAATTAGTACATTTACTATTAAAATTAGCAAAGATGGTCGCTTTAAATGAAAATATCCGTTATCTGAGAAAAAATAAAGGCTGGACCCAACAGGAACTCGCAGATAAAATTGGGATCAAGCGCTCACTTGTGGGGGCTTACGAAGAGGCCAGGGCAGAACCTTCTGCACAAAAGCTGCTAAAGTTTGCTGAAATTTTAAATGTTTCCGTGGACGATCTTATCGGATTGAATCTTAAGGAATATAGTCCGGGTAGTCCACGTTTTAAAGTACTTGCTATTACCGTAGACGAAAGTGAAAAGGAAAATATTGAACTAGTACCACAGAAAGCTGCTGCAGGATACTTGAATGGGTATGCCGACCCGGAGTATATTAAAGAACTTCCACGTTTTCAGCTCCCTTTTCTGCCATCTAACGGATCATACCGGGCTTTTGAAATTTCAGGTGATTCCATGTTACCATTGGTTTCCGGCACAATTATTATCGGTAAGTATGTGGAACAACTAGCGGATATTAAAGACGGTAAAACGTACATTCTTGTAACAAAAAACGATGGAGTAATTTTCAAACGGGTGTTTAACTACATTAAAGATAAAGGAAAACTGTTTATGACGTCGGACAATACACAATACTCGCCTTATGAGATACATCCGGAAGATGTGATGGAGGTTTGGCTGGCTAAAGCCTATATCAGTGTTGAATTTCCGGATCCGTCAGATCATAAATCTAATCCGGATGTTACCAAACTCGCTGCAATGGTCATTAATCTGCAGGAAGATGTGCAGCGCCTGAAAGAACGGGATTTTTGAATGAAGTGCCCTTACTCAGAGCGCATCGAATGTGTCTCAAGTAAACAGAGAATATTCGTGAGATTCTTCACGCTTGTATTTCATTTCGGCGTGCAGGAGGTCGTTTCACTCACTCTGAAAAATATTATGCCATCACAATTTTGGCCACAGTTAAACTACGGTTTATTTTACCCGAAGGTGAAGTGACAAATTCCTTTAATACATAAACAGATTTAGGCACTTCATATTCCGGTAGATTAGATTTTAATAAAAGTAACAGTCCTGTATGATCAGGAATGTCCTCCATCACCAATGCCAATATTTGCCCGAATTTTTCGTTCGGAAGACCTGTGAGCAAAAAACGATTTTCAATTCCCTCTTTGCGGAAGATACGTTCAATTTCCTTTTCAACGGATTCAGGATTAATCTTAATACCACCTGAATTTATTATATGGTCATAGCGTCCGATCCACACAAATTCTTTTGGAGATTTTAGTTTTACAATGTCATTGGTAATCATTTCTTTACCATCGGTAATTTCTCCTTTTATCGTCAGACAATCTCTGTTGTCCTGCTCAAAAACAACATCGCCAAGTGCATGATAAAATGTACTTTTATCTGGACCGTTAATCCTTTTCAGAGCTACATGCGAATATGTTTCGGTCATACCATAGGTTAGATATACCGGTACTGTAAGTTCCATTATTTGTTCTTCAAGCAATAATGAAAGCGGGGCTCCTCCAACTATAATTACATGCATTTTATTTAGCTTGCCGGTATAACCTGCCCTGAGCATTCCAGCCATCTGCAATGGTACAAATGCGGCAAAGTCAATAGTGGAATCATTGGTTAGTTCCTGAAGCGGATTGGATGATGGGGTGATGGCAATCAAATCCATATTATGTTCCAGTGCACGTATAATCATCATTTTGCCCGCTATATAGTGTTGATGGAGGCATAACAGTGCGGTCATTCCCGATTTTAAACCGAGTGTTTTAGCCGTGATGCCAGCACTTAAAATCATTTTATCCCGCTCCAGTAAAACGGATTTTGCCTTGCCTGTTGACCCGGAGGTCATAATCTTAAACTTTTTCGTTCCGGATTGCCACTGGCTGATAAACTCAATTACCCCTCTTTCGAAAGGTGTACAACCAGTCAGATCACTGGTTTGATTCAGGTGTTCAAATTTCAGTTTCTTCCCGTTAAGTAAAACAGCGCCCACGCAATTTTATTTGAATTACGGGAATTTAGGAAACTTACCAAAATCAGGTTTCCGTTTTTCAAGAAATGCATTTTTTCCTTCTTTGGCTTCATCGCTCAGGTAATAGAGCAATGTGGCATTGCCTGCAAACTCCTGCAAGCCTGCTTGTCCGTCAAGATCTGCATTAAAGGCGCTTTTCAGCATGCGTATGGCCAACGGGCTTTTTTCCATGATTGTTTCCGCCCAGTTCACGTAGGTTTCTTCAAGCATTTCCAGCGGAACTACCTTATTCACCAACCCCATTTTTTCAGCTTCTTCTGCAGTGTACTGGTCACAAAGGAACCAAAATTCCCGTGCTTTCTTCTGGCCTATGATCCTTGCCAGATAAGAAGCGCCGAAACCTCCATCGAAGCTGCCTACTTTTGGTCCCGTCTGGCCGAACAAGGCATTTTCAGCGGCAATGGTGAGGTCACAGACAACGTGCAGCACATGCCCGCCTCCAATGGCCCATCCGGCCACTGCCGCAATCACCACTTTGGGTATGGAGCGGATAAGTTTTTGAAGATCTAAAACATTCAACCTTGGTACAGTATCCGCTCCTACATATCCACCATGTCCGCGTACACTTTGATCGCCTCCACTGCAAAAGGCCTCGCCACCTTCGCCGGTGAGTATAATTACATTGATATCATTGCTTTCCCGGCAATAGTTCATGGCTTCGATCATTTCCTGCACAGTAAGTGGTGTGAATGCATTATGCACCTGTGGACGGTTTATGCTAATCCGTGCGATTCCATTATATTGCTGAAAAAGTATTTCAGTGTACTCCTTTATGGGTTTCCAGTTATATTTTAAATCCATAGCCTCTTTCTATAATCTTGTTCATTAGGTAAATGTCGTGGCAATTCTGTTTTTAAATTGCCTGAAGATTGATTTATTGCTTTCATTATCCGTTTCTATCTCCAAAATCCTCCATCTGCCGGAAGCCTTGAAGAATCGTGGTAGCGCTTCACGGAGTTTTTCCGTTGAATTTGCGTAAAAATAATCCATTTCATATTCTTCTGCGGTATTTTGTGCATTCAGCTTTTGAAGTGTTTCGAAATATTCATTGAGTTCAGGCTGGGACGCAGGACCGTCAATCAGGCCAAAGATACCCCCGGCATGGTTATTCAGCAGGACAATATAAAGATTCGGAACCGGATGATTATGCCAGAATGCGTTGCGGTCGTAAAAGAAGGACATATCGCCAGTAATAAGCACAACCGGACGGTCTGATACCATGGCCATTCCCGTTGCGGTACTGTTGCTCCCATCAATACCGCTGGTTCCGCGGTTTGAATAAATGACCAGGTCATTGCGGTCTTTTGAAAGGCCTGCTAAGTTAGCTAGCCGCACCGGCATGCTGTTGGCCAGGTGTACTTCCGCATTGGCAGGCAGGCATTTCATAACCTGTTGTGTTGACACAAATTCGCCAAAAGAAACCTCTTTCAGGAATTTATCAACCAGCGATATTGCTTTTGACTCACCTGATATCCAGGCATTTTTAAATACATCATCAACCACCGACTTGTTTACCCATCCGGCTGCGTATTTAAAAAAAAGTTCCGGTGTGGAACGAACAACATGGGTAACCGATTGATAGGTATCGGCCGCCTGACCCTGAGGCTGTATATGCCAGTGGGCTGCCGGCATATAATTGCGCAGAAATAGTTTCAGGTTTTTTGAAACGGTAGAATCCCCGAATGTTATCAGAAGATCGGGCTTCAGTTGATGTATAAATTCATTGTCAGGATAGGCGGTAAAGATATCAAGTCGATTTATTCCTTCTTTAAGAAAATGTAAATTTGAAATAATGTCGCCTGCAACGATAATTTTGCTGGCAAGAGTGGACAGGTATTTTTCAAGCTCATCAGAAATCGTCCCTTGCCCACCCAGCACAAGTATTTTTTTGAATGAGCGCCATTGCGATTCAAGGTTAGTTAATTCATCCTGTGTTAGTATATAATCATTGTCCTGCGGTTTAGTAAACGTAATGTTCTCTGAATAACTGAAATGCTCATCCGGATCCGGGTAAAATGGTTCCCTGAATGGAATGTTTATATGAACGGGTCCTGCTGGAAATTCTGACGCAAGGGATATCGCTTCAAGCAGGGTTTGGGCAATATTGGATGCTGCTTCAGGATGTGTGTAATCACCATCGAATCCATAACTCATTTTTACATGCCGGCCAAAAATCTCCTCCTGGTATATGGTTTGTCCGTCCTGCCGGCCAATCAATTCTGCTGGCCGGTCGGCGGTCAGTACAAGCAGTGGAATATGCTGAAAAAAAGCTTCGGCTATGGCTGGGCCGTAATTAAGTACTGCAGTACCAGATGTGCATATCAGCACTACCGGAGTATTTAACTTTAGCGCCATTCCCAGGGCGATAAATGCTGCCGAGCGCTCATCCGGGATAATTTTAGTAGTTATTTCCGGGTGGCGTACAAAGGCAAGTGTAAGCGGAGCACACCTTGATCCAGGTGAGAGTACGGCATGTTTTATGCCTCTCTTTGCACTGATTTCTGCGATGTCGTTTATTGGCTGGAATACCATTAACCAAATATAAATCTAATTTGCAGTATTTGAGAAGGTACACTCGAATTGCATTCGTGGATAAGTCATGGAAAAGCTGCAGTATGTTTATTATATCATAAAACAAGTTAAATTCTGAATTGCCCTGGATGCAATCCGCCGCTACGATGCAATCCGATACCTATCCAGTGACTTATGATGACCTGATTACGTTTAGCAACGTATTGCATTTCATTTCTGTTTCCAACCACTCTTTTTCAGGAATGGAGTCCTCCGTTATACCCGAGCCTGCATACAAAACAGCCCGGTCTTCAAACAACTCCATGCTTCGAATGTTGACAAAAATATGTGTATTTCTGTGATTATCTACCGGGCCTAGAAAACCTGAATAGTATTTTCGATTGTGTCTTTCGTGTGCGTCCAGGAATTTGCTGGAAGCTGCTTTGGGCATACCGCATACTGCTGAAGTAGGATGCAATAGCTGCAGCATAACTGTTCCCAGATTGGAAAAACCCGTGTCATGTAAATCAACTTCATAGGTGGTTTTCAGGTGCATCAGGTTTCCGGCTATCACTGTTTTTGGCCCGTGTTCCACAAATTCGCGAAGCCGTATTTTTTTAAAACAATTGATAATGTACCTGCTGACCATCGCCTGTTCTTCGATGTCCTTTTGCGTCCAGGCTACTTCACTGGTAATGATGCCTTCATGATATTTTTGTGTTCCGGCCAGGGATACGGTCCGGAAGGTTCTGCCATCTTCTATTTCAATTAATGCTTCGGGTGTAGCCCCCATCCAGGAACCAATACCCGGTATGGATATAAAAAAGACAAATGTCCGGGGATAGGCATTGGTCAGTTTTATAAAATTATCAACTACTGAAAATTTTGTACGAAACGTTATCTCTTTGATCCTCGAAGGCACTACTTTTTCAAAAACATTATTCTGAATTGCTGCAATGGCAGCTTCAACAACACGGAGATATTCTTCATGTGTGGTTTCATTTACAGGTGCTGAACCGTTATCTGTAAAATAGGTAGCATTTAATTCATGTTCGGCATCATGTCCGTATATTTTATCAAGTTTTAATTTGGTTGATGCACTGACATTTCCGGCAACAGCAATATCTGGCTTATCAGACTCAAAATGGATATCACTTCTTATAAATACTTTCTCGCCGCTGTCATATGGACAAAACAGAAAGCCTTTAGACATACACTCGAGATCGATTTCTGAAATCTTCTGATACTTTCCGGTATCGATAATTAAATGAACTGTATTTTGATTGGGTAGCCTCCAGATTGCCGTGGAAAAGGAGTATCCGAATGCAATATCAAGCAATTTTTTGAGTAAGGAGGCCGTGTTATCACCTTTTCCTTTTATACCTTTTTCTGATTTTTGGATATCTGGTTCCATCGTTATTTTTTATCCATTACGGCCATCGTTAACCGGCTGATGCAAACCAACTCATCTGATTCATCTGTAATCCGTATTTCCCATATCTGTGTTTTTTTGCCAATGTGAACAGGTGTGGTTATACCTGTCACGAATCCTTCTCTGGCACTGCGTATGTGATTGGCATTGATTTCAAGCCCAACGCAATACTGCTTTTCGGGATTAACCATGAAAGTTGCCGCAACGCTACCCAGTGTTTCAGCCAGTACAACAGAAGCCCCTCCATGTAATAACCCATGTGGTTGCATGGTACGTTTATCTACAGGCATTCTTGCTTTAATAAAGTTTTTGCCGATCTCTAGAAATTCTATGCCAAGATGTTCGACCATATTTCCTTTACTCATATGGTTTAGTACTTCGACGGTGACGTGTGAATTAAACATTAGCGAATTATGTTATTTTTGGCGCTGACAAAAGTATTAAGAAAATTGGATTACAAAAATATTTTTATTCTCAGACATGCCGAAACAGATTTTAACAAGCGTGGTATCGTGCAGGGTAGTGGCATTGATGCCCCGCTGAATAATACCGGAAAAGCCCAGGCCCACGCATTTTACACCCGGTATAAAGATTATCCGTTTGATAAAATATATATATCCGCACTACAAAGAACCCATCAGTCGGTAAAAGAATTTATTGATGATGGAATTCCTTATGAAAAGCTCAAAGGCTTAAATGAGATTGACTGGGGTGTTTTTGAGGGAAAGGAAATAACACCTTCCGACAATGAATACTATAATATACTGATAGAAAACTGGAAGAAAGGAAAGGTTGACTACCGGATCGATGGGGGAGAAAGTCCGCTGATGGTGCAGAAACGGCTGCAGCATGATATGGAAATTATTCTTTCCAGGCCGGATGAGAAAAATGTACTGATTTGCATGCATGGCAGGGCTATGCGCATATTACTGACCACGTTGCTTAATTATCCGTTAAGTTCCATGGACAGGTTTGCTCATCAGAATATGGGATTCTATCACCTTACTTACGATGAAAATACATTTACGCTTGTAATGGCTAATGACACCGTGCATTTAGGTTGATTAAGAATCAGTAGAAATTTGCAAATACGTAGAACTCTTATTAAAACCACTGAATTCCAACTTTGGCTTGCCGGCATTTAAAGACACACTGGCAATGGCGCAGAGCATCCTGACATTCCCTTTAGGCCTGCCCGTCCGAGCTCCTGCGTAGTAGCCAACTACGGCGCTGATGCAAATGAAATGAATGCAGGGCCCAGAGGGGTAGTTATTGGAGTTTGAGCTCCGATTTTAAATTTCGAAAAAGATAATCTACAAAGTTGCACAAAGAAAACACTCAACCTTATTTAGGGATTGACAATTACATCGAGCTTCGGGCTTCGAGCTTTTAGCTTTTAGCTTCGAGCTTCGAGCTTCGAGCTTCGAGCTTTAGATCAATTACCTGTCCTTCAGTCGTGCCAGTGCGGCTTTGGCTTTGTTGTCAATGCTGTTTTTATATGGATGATTTTTATACGAAAGTGCCTGCTCAAAATACTCCTTTGCTTTCTGTGAATTATTTCCGGTTTCATAATGATAACCCAGTTGTAAAGCGGAATTAGGTGCAAAATACCAGTCTTTGTCGCCTGAATAAAGGATTGTATTTTTATAAAATCCGATTGCCTGAAGGGTATCCCCGGTCTTGTCGTACAACCTGGCCTGTCTGTAAATAAACTCAACACGGTCTTTCTCATTTACAATGGATTTGCCTTTAATTTCACTAGCCATTAAACGGGCTTCATCGTAATAGCCGCCATCCGTAAGTAGCCGTAACTTTAGTATGTATTTATCCGAAAGAGGCTGGTTAAGAGCGTGATCGGCATATTTATCTGCTTCAGTTAGCGAATGACCGCGTGCTTTTGCCTGACTGAAAAATTCATTTGCCCGGGCAGCGTTGTCCAGCATCCAGTAGTTGAGTCCGGTTTTATACAGGGCGTCTTTGATGTAGTTCGAACCGTTGTGGATTGAGATAAACTGTTGGAAAGCCCTGATTGACCGACTATACTCTCCTTTTTGCAGTAAAATAGTTCCTTTTTGATAATCGGAAAACGGAAAAGAAATGTGACCCTTATACTGAAAATTTTCCAACAACCGGAGCGCTTCTTCACTTTGTGAATTTTTGATCAAAATGGAGGTCAACGCGTAATTCAATAACAGGTTTGAATACAGTTTGTCTTTGTATTTTTCGATAATTTCCAATCCGTGTGGATGCTCCTGCATCAAATAGGAATATATGAATGCCAGCAAGACGTCTGTTTCAAAGGAATACACTGTATTGCTATTTGAAAATGTCTGCAATTCTTCCAATCCGGTATCAACGTCTCCTTTAAAACCCAGCAGGTTAAGCAACCATTGGTGCTTTGCAGGTGCTGATCCGATCATTATATGTTGTAATCCGGCCGACTTTTTGTTATATATAAAACCGGGATACTCCTTTATGTTTTTTATAGTTAGCCGGTAAGCTTGTCTGAAATTCCATGCTGCAGAGAACTCTTCTCCGAACTTGAGATGAAGGAAAGATTTATGAAGCTTGATTTCGGCCTTATAAAATCCCTTAAAGGGACTTTCAGGTGCATTTTCAAGCTTTTCGAGACGTTGATCAGTAAGGTCCTCAAATTCGCGGAATTTCGCTTCATTCTCGTTAATAAATAGTTCAATAACATCATTGATGTGGCTGAGATACAGCCATCCGTAATGTTGTTTATTGGCGTACGAATCAAGTAAATCATTACTCTGGCTAATTTGCAGAGCGATGCTGTACTGGTAGGCTTCTGATAGCGTATGATCAAATTGCCATTGATCATGATTAATCTGTGCAATGCTGCTGAATGACAAAAAAAGGCAGGATACAATGCCTGCCTTTCGCTTTTCTATAAACTTGATAGCACTCAATAAAATCAAGGTTATGCCGTTTTTTTCCTTCTGGCAGTTCTTTTCGGCTTGGTCGTTATCACTTCAGGTAATTTATCCACATTGGCCAGTATCCGGCCACAATGTTCACAGACGATCAGTTTTTTACGTTCTTTGATTTCTACCTGCCTTTGCGGAGGAACAACGGCAAAACAGCCGCCACAAGCACCCCGTTTTACGGACACTACCGCAAGGCCATTACGTGCATTGTCCCTTATCTTTTCATATGAATTAAAAAGTCGTTCTTCTATTCGTTTCGACGATTTTTCACGTTCTTTTATAAGCTTTTTTTCTCCCTCTTCACTTTCCTCCAACAGCACATTTAATTCATCTTTTTTGCTGTCGAGATCTTTCTGTCTTTCAATCCTGACATTGTCGGTTTCCCCGATTTCTTCTTTTTTTACCAATATTTTTTCCTGGCCTTCCTTTATACGTTTTTCGGAAATCTGTATTTCGAGTGTCTGAAGCTCAATTTCCTTAGAAACGGCATCGTATTCACGGTTATTCCGTACATTCATTTGCTGTTCTTCATACTTTTGTATGAGTTTCTCAGAATCTTTGATTGCGTTTCGCTTATTGGCAATATCCAACTCAAGATCCGTTAATTCCTGATTATACTTTTCAATTCTCGTTTCATAGCCCGTCAGCTCATCCTCAAGGTCACTGACTTCTTCGGGTAATGCCCCGCGTACTTTTAGGATCTCATTTAATTTGGAATCAATAGTCTGAAGTTTTATAAGTGCGTCTAATTTTTGTGGTATGGTGCTTTCCATCTATTAATATTAAAAATATTTGACTGGATTTGTTACCGTTTCCGATAAATCGACTGCAAAAGTATTAAAATATTTAACTAATATGTCACGCAGTAATTCTTTTGTATAGATTTCACTTTCATAATGCCCGATGTCAGCCAGAACAATTTTTTCTTCATGATCAAAAAACTCGTGATATTTCAGATCCCCAGTCACGAAAATGTCGGCCTTACCTGCAATTGCCTTTTGAATCAGGAAGCTACCTGAACCACCGCATACGGCTACTTTACTTATTTTTTTGTTCAGCAGGTGGCTATGCCGGATAACAGATAGAGACATTTTTTCTTTCAGATACTTTAAAAACATCTGTGGCTCCATGGGGGATTTAAGTGTGCCTGACATGCCACTGCCCACTTCCTGATAGGTGTTGTCAAGTGATGTGAGATAGTAGGCTACTTCTTCATACGGATGGCTTTTATTTAATGCGGCCTGTACTGCAGGCCATTGGTGAGTAGGAAAAATCACTTCTATCCTTGTTTCATTCACACTCTCGATCTCTCCGGGTTTTCCGATGTGTGGACTTGCTCCCGAACCGGGTTTGAACCGGCCCGTTCCTTCTATTGAAAAACTACAGTGATCGTATGCGCCTATCTTACCAACTCCGGCTTCGTGCAGGGCTTCCAGCACTCCTTGTGTGTCTTTTTCCGGAATGAAAGTCACTAGTTTACTCAATACATTTTTTTGGGGAGAAAGTACCTTTACATTTTCAAGTTCAAGTATTTCGCAAATTTTAAAATTTACTCCGGTTGAAACATTGTCGAGGTTGGTATGAATGGCGTAAATAGCAATATTATTTCGTATGGCTTTAATGATGGTCCTTTCTACATAATTCCTGCCTGTAATTTTTTTTAGTCCTTTGAAAATGATTGGATGGTGAGCAACTACCAAGTTACAGTTTTTCCTGAGAGCTTCATCCATTACTTCTTCCGTTGAATCGAGGCACACGAGCACACCTGTAACCTCCGTTTCGGGATCTCCTGTGATCAGCCCGGCATTATCATAACTCTCCTGGTACGCGGGCGGGGCAATGGATTCTAGACAACGGGTTACTTCATTGATCTTGGTCATAGCGTTACTATTATCAGGTTAATAATTCTGTATTTTTATATTGAAATTCAATTTCAGGTTAAATATAATCTTAATCAATGACCATTAATAGTAGGGGTTTATTAGAAATCATGCATCATAGCTCACGCCCAGCTTGTCGAGCCATTCCTGCGGGGCGCCTGACCATACGTTGGCTACGTTGCCCTCGTAAGGCAAGTCGTTGATACCTGTTTTGCTTGACCAGAATCCGGTTGCCACATAATCCCTGAAGGTATTAAAGAAAGATACACCCTGGCTGAATTCGGGACCTGCCGTATCGGGGTAGGCAATGTCGTCCAATAATTTATGCTGTTCTTCTTGAGAGCACTTTATGAATTCCTTCTTGTACCGGCTCAATGATTCAAAATCCATCCA
>JACZXH010000013.1 GCA_022571715.1 Bacteroidota bacterium
TATTCTACCTTACTATTACGATCTGGATGGCGTGTGGTATTCTTTTCCAATTGCAGATATTCTATCTACTCTGATTACGGTTATTTTTCTAAAAAGAGCTCTGGGCAACTTGTCGGTCAAAAATATTCAGAGTGAGTATGACAAATATACCTGAAAAGTATCTCCTCCCAAAGACGGTCTGAATGAAAGCCGGTCATTACTGATCCGGTGCAGTTCCGGTATGATATATCCGAAAAAGGCTCCGAATAAATAACCGGTAAATACATCGGTTCTGAAGTGTCTTCCGGTTTTCAGTCGAAGATACCCTGTCAATGCCGGATAAGTAAGCGCGCCAATCCAGATATACGTTTTTGTTTTTGTGTCCGTGAGATAGCTTGAAAATAACCTTGCAGTAAAAAAAGTAAAAGATGCGGTTGTAGATGTGTGAGCGGAGTAAAAAGAAAATCTGGCATTTTTTTTTGTTTTTAATTCAATGGATACATCGGGATTATATACAAACGGTCTTATCCGAAGCACAGATGATTTAATGACACCATTAAGTCCGCCGTTTAAAAATAACAATTCAGATGTCATAACTGCCCAAATTTTCCAGTCTGATTTATGTTCATCACCTTTGAAGATTTTCAAAGGAATCGCAAGCGGAATTAGAAAAGAGGCATATAGCAGAAAATTTCCTCTACCTTCTTCGTTGTAAAAGTCAATGGTTTTTCTATCGAATGGATTAACATGTTCGGGATCCAGTTGATCGATCTCATCGGGGGTTAGTGGATTAACCTGGTTTTGCAGGTATGCGTTATAAATATTTAATCCGGTGCCTAGTGTAAACAGAAATATTTCCCTTCCGGTTTTAAGCGCAAATACATGTTTATGCGCTTCATTGATTGTTAATTTATTGCCCTGATTGCGCTGTTGGGCGAAACTATTATCAACCTGAGACAGGCTAACTGTCAGTAAATAAATAAGCAGTAGTTTCCGTCTGACGATACAGGTATCAGGAAGAATTTTCATTGGGCTTAAAATTTCAATTTTTAATATACATATTTACCAGAAAATACGTTCTGATAAACTAATGATTTGATCATTTTTGATCCTATGGCTGTATTTGAATTTTTATTGGTAATTCGTTTGATGATTTTTTATCTGTTGTTCTCTCAAAGCGTTGTAAATCAGGAAGTCAAGGATTTGGTCTGGAATGATGAGTTTAATAATACGGGATCACCCGATACTACAAAATGGGGATACGATCTGGGAGACGGCTGTCCGGATATTTGTGGATGGGGTAACAGAGAGCTTGAATATTATACCCGGCGGCCGGAAAATGTACGAGTCGAAAACGGCAATCTGATCATTGAAGCAATAAAAGAAAACAGGAAAGGAAGAAACTTTACGTCGGCCAAATTAGTTACTAAAAATAAAGGCGACTGGCAGTATGGAAGGATAGAGGTGAGGGCTAAACTTCCTACCGGGAAGGGAACATGGCCGGCTATATGGATGCTGCCCACAATCAACGAACGGCAAAGTAAATGGCCGGCTGACGGTGAGATTGATATTATGGAACAAGTAGGTTATGATCCGTTTATGATTCACGGTACTGTGCATACGAATGCCTACAACCATGTTAATAATACTCAGAAAGGAGGAGATATTGAAGTAATTGATGCCGTCAGCGATTTTCATATTTATAAAATTGAATGGTCTGCAGATAAAATTGAATGGTATGTGGATGACTCAATGTACTTCACGTTTGAAAATGAGATTAAGGGAAATGATGAATGGCCTTTCGACCGGCAGTTTCATCTGATACTAAATATAGCCGTAGGAGGCACATGGGGCGGATCAAGGGGAGTGGATCCGGATATCTGGCCACAAAAACTGGAAATAGATTACGTACGTGTATATCAGTGATGCATTAAAGAAGCGATCAATATTTGATACAAATCGCTTATCACTAACCACTTTGAACAAATAATCGAATTTTGATACAGTATTTATTCGTTGGCATGCTAACGGGCATTGTTTCAGCCATCTCACTGGGGCCTGCTTTTATTGTGATCACTGACACGAGTTTGAAACGTGGATTTATTTCCGGGGCCATAGTGGCAATGGGCATATCACTGGCTGACGGCATATACGTGACACTGATTCTTCTTGGGTTTGCTGTATTCTTTGAAAATCCTGATTTCAGGACGGTTTTCAGTTTTGCCGGGGGAGTCATACTGCTAATTTTCGGTGCGGGTTTCTGGTTGCCGAAACGCGAGCAGTCTGGATTGCCCTCATTTACCAGTAACAAGCTGGCAAATCCATTACAGAGCTTTTTCAAGGGGTTTGTAATTAATGCGCTGAATCCATATGTGCCAGTTTACTGGCTGGGTGTAGTCGCATTCAGCACTACGCAGTTGGCATTATCAGGTATTGAGGTGATCTTGTTTTTTGCAGTAACCTTACTAACCCTGTTATTATTGGACATCACAAAATCCTGGCTTGCAGCGCAGTTAAGGCGTCATATTATGCATTACACAACCCTTATTTTTCGTATTATGGGTACGCTGTTTTTATTGTTTGGGCTGAAACTTGTACTCACATCCATGAATTTTTGAACGGTTGTAGCGATTTGACATATCCAGGAGCACTCATCATAAGTGTACTGGCCATACATTAATATTTTGCACCGTAATATATGATGACGCGGGCATGATCAGAAAGACTATTACTGTGATGCTGGTCACATTCCATGATGGAATAAACAGGAACAACATAATAATAAAACCAAATTGACGCAGATCCACTATAACCGATCCCATAATTTCTGCTGTAGTTCTGTCCTCTTCACCAAACTGGTAAATAGACCCTGAAGGCCAGATTTCCATTTGTCCGTTCAGCCATAGGATGATTAATTAATGCGGTAATAGCTGAAACATTCGCGCAACTCAGATGATGATTTTAATATTGTTTAATATAATTAACAATTATACAAACTTGACTCTGATTTCTAGGTTACACTCCTGTCCAAAGCGAGTATTCAGTACCACCTTTCATTTCAATTGATGAGGATAGATATCCATTTGCTGGATTTCGAACATATCGCGCATACGGATTTTTATCATCATCCATAGTAGGTACATTGTCTGCAATTACCAGAGCCCCTTCACGTAAATGTGGTTGCAATAGCTTAAGTACGCTAAGATATAGGCCTGGTCCACCATCAAGATAGAGTATATCGATCGGCTTATCAGGTTCTTTTAGTGTTTCTAGTGCATCGCCTATGCGGATCTCCACATATTCACTCAAACCGATGCTTAGAATATTACTCTTTGCTTTTATTGCTTTGCTTTCTATTAACTCAGCGCTAACTAGTCTTCCGTTTTGATTGTCATGCAATGCCGCAGCAATGTAAATGGCAGAAACACCAAACGATGTACCAAATTCGACAACGTATTGTGCTTTTGTGGCACGCACAGTTTGGTATAGAAAGCAACCTTGCTCGCGGCTGACCGGTAAATGAAAATCACTCATTCGTTCAGCCCAGTTTGATGGCATTTCTTGCGGTGCAGTTTTCCCGCTACGCATCTTTTTCATTACTGCACGAATTAATGGCATCTGATCTGCCGCCTCTTGATGAAGTTTGTTAAGCAGGGTGGCAACCTTGGGAGTCAGAAGTGTATTCATTGTTTATAAAGTGGTTTAATTTTATATTTCTTATTTATTTTTCTAAATAATATTTTACATGAAAGAAGATATTTTTTATGTCGTCATTATATCCAAAATTTCAATCGCGACCCTGGCTTCTTATCCAGTTTCAGTCAGTATCTCATAAAAGGTTACTTTTAATTACCATCAATTTTTCTCTCGTCATTTCGTGCATAGAATATTGAATTCCACCCATTCCAATTCCAGAAGAATCTCTGCCACCAAAAGGCATCCAATCTACTCGAAAAGCAGTATGGTCATTCACCATCACGGCAGTTGCGTTTAGTTTTTTAACACAGTCTAAAGCAATATCCAAATCTTTGGTAAAAACAGACGCTTGAAAATGTACATCTAAAGAGTTGGCGATTTCAATTGCTTTATCTCTATCAGAATACGCATACACACATACAACGGGTCCAAATATTTCGGCTGTAGAAACTTTTACATCTAACGGCGGATTGAGTAATACCGTTGGTTCATAGCAGGTCTCAGAAATCCGTTTTCCCCCACACAATAATTTTGCACCTAGTTTAACTGCTTCATTTACCCATTCTTCAACCCTATCTACTTCTTTTGGAAGAATAAGTGGACCTACTTCCGTTTTTTCATCCAGCGGGTCTCCAACAACTAAATTACTTGCCATTTCAGCCAGCTGGTTCGCCAATGATTCGCATATCGATTTATATGCAAAAACCCTCTGGACAGATACACAAACTTGCCCGGCATGATAATATCCGCCTTTCAAAAGAGCTGGTAACATACTATCAAAATCGGCATCTTTTTCAACAATGACCGGGGCTGCACCACCATGTTCCAAAGCGCATCGGGTACCTGGAGCCAATTTAGATCTTAAATACCATCCCACATTTGCTGAACCTATGAAAGAAAAATAATTAATCCTCTTGTCAGTAACTAAGAATTCAGCTGTTTCTCTATCGCAAAATATCGGCTGGCACCATCCGTCTGGTAAACCTGCTTCTTTTAAGATTTCAAATAGCGCGAAACAAGAAAATGGAGTGGTGGTTGCCGGCTTTATAATTACAGGGCAACCCGCTGCAATAGCGGTAATAACCTGGTGTACAATTAAATTTAAGGGATGGTTGAATGCACTTACTGATGCAACTACACCTATTGGTTCTCTGGTTGTAAAGGCCAATCTACCTTCGGATGCTTTGGTCAAACCCATTGGAACTTGTCCTCCTTTTAATTGACCGATATGTTCAGTGGCAATTTTTACTCCATTGATCGCCCGCAGAACCTCAACTTTTGAATCAGTATAAGGTTTTCCACCTTCCTGGGCAGCCGTTTTGGTGAGTTCATCAATTCGAGATTTCATTATTTCTGCAGTTCGCTCTAAAATGGCGATCCGTTCATAAGCAGGAATCCATTTTGATTGATCTTGAAATAAACTGTAAGCGGTTGTGAGCGCTTTTTCTGCTTCTGTTTTCCCTACCAATGTGATTTCCTTAATTAAGGTTAGGTCAAATGGCGATACTATTTTATGCATTATATTTAATTTCATAGAATACAAGCTTTTTCTTTTAACAGTACATTTAATATGGAGTGATTTAATGAATAGTCTACAGCTAGATCGATTACATGCACCCCATCTTCATCCAAGGATTGAACAAGAATATCTCTGAAATTTTCATCACTTTCAGGTCGATGCCCTTTTGCTCCATAACTCTCGGCATATTTCACAAAATCAGGATTTTCATAATCTAAACCAAAACTATCAAAGCCCATGCCTTCCTGCTTCCATTTTATCATGCCATATGAACTGTCGTTTAATATGACAACAACCATATTTAATCTTAAGCGAACGGCTGTTTCCAATTCCTGTGAGTTCATCATAAATCCTCCGTCACCACAAACCGAAATCACCTTTTTATCTGGGTTTATGAACTTTGCTAACATTGCAGAAGACAGTCCTGCACCCATGGTTGCCAAAGCATTATCAAGTAACAGAGTATTTGGCAGGTAACATTTATAGTTACGGGCAAACCATATTTTATAAATTCCGTTATCCAATGTTACAATTCCATCTTCAGGCAATACCTCTCTAACAATATGCACCAATCGTTGTGGTAAAATCGGGAATCTGCTATCTTTCGAATACGTTGAAAGATGACTTTCTACCTCTTCCTGTACCATCTTAAAATATGATAAATCCCAATTACTCTTATCCTTGATGGCTTGTGATAATCTTTGTACGGAAACTGCAATGTCTCCAACAATATTTAGTTGGGGGAAATAAATCTGGTCAATTTCAGCAGGGAAGAAGTTAATATGAATTACCTGTGTTCCTCCTACTTCCATAAAGAAGGGAGGTTTTTCAATTACATCATGGCCTACATTTATAATCAGATCAGCTCTATTGATAGCACAATGGATAAAATCGTCGGCCGACAAAGCTGCCGTTCCTATGAATTTAGGGTGTCTTTCATCTACCACCCCTTTCCCCAATTGTGTGTTGAAAAACGGAATTCCTGTTTTTTCAATAAGTTCAGTCAGCGCTTTGCTTGTTCTTTTTCGATTAGCTCCTGCCCCGATGAGGAGTAGAGGCATATTCGCATCTTCAATCATTTTTGCTGCTTTTCCGATTGCTGTTGCATCCGCGTCGGGTCTTCTATGTCCAACAACTTCAAAAATTATATCATCACAATTTTCTTCGGCAGCAATGTCTTCAGGTAATTCCAGGTGAACTGCTCCCGGTCGTTCGGTCATGGCTAAACGAAAAGCTTCTCGAACCATGGCAGGAATATTGTTCCCGTTCACGATTTGCCTGGTATATTTTGTTATTGGCCTCATTAATTCAACAATGTCAACAATCTGAAACCTTCCTTGTTTACTTTTTTTAATTGGTTTTTGACCGGTAATCATCATCATAGGCATTGCTCCTAATTGAGCATATGCTGCAGGTGTGGTAAAGTTGGTAGCTCCGGGGCCAAGTGTGGCTAAACATACTCCTGGATTGCCGGTTAATCGTCCATATGTCGCAGCCATAAATCCGGCTCCTTGCTCATGACGTGTAAGTATTAATTTGATTTTTGAATTTTTTAAGGAATTTAAAAAATCCAGATTTTCTTCTCCCGGAATTCCGAAAATGTATTTTACTCCTTCGTTTTCCAGTGCTTTGATAAATAAATCTGATGCTTTCATTATTTAAATTGTGTTTTTTTATTCATTTATTCACGAGGAATAGTTACATAATGGTTCTATTATTATCAATCATTATTGTCTTTTAAGATTAAAATTAAGTCATTCTGAATAATCAAATAAGCATTCGTGACTAGATTTTTATTGAATTTCCACCGCATTATCTTTTTATTGTATTTTCTATTATCAAGCACCAGGTCTTGATAACATGAGTAAAATTTCACTAAAAATATCGGGTCGCACAAAATGTTGTAGACGGCAATTTTCACACATTCCTTTTTATTGTGTGCTTTAATCGGTGAATATATTAAAGTTCTTTGAGCAATTGAAGAAAGTCCTGAGTGTGAGAGTGTGAGCTCCCTAATACGCCGGGGTCATACCTGGTAGCATTAGTATGTCGCAAAGTGTCAGGGGCGTCTACTTGATTGTGTGTGGTTTATTACATTATGCAAGTTGGTAAATTCCAACCGCTTGCTCGATTCCTTTTAACTCTACATCACCAAGTTCGGTTATCGTATATCTATTTTTTCCAATTTCTCTGTATACTTCTTCAGAAACTAAAAATTGGCTTTTATATACTTTATTTAATTGTTCAATCCTGGCTGCAATAATCACTGTTGTTCCAGTCAAAGAATATTGTTTTCTGCGGGCATTACCTATATTGCCTGCTATTACTTTTCCACTGTTCAATCCTATACCAATTCGGATTTGTGGTATTTTACCCTCTTCGGCAAGCTCCTTTACTTTATCGAGAATGGCATATCCGGCAGTTACTGCATCGAAAGCGTGTGAATTTGACGTCACTGGAGCACCAAACACAGCCATTATACCATCGCCAAGAATTTGGTTCGTTATCCCTTTATGCTCTCGGACAATATCCAGCAATTCACCAAATACTACGTTCTGGAAAGAAGCTACCTCTTCTGGGGCTCTTGAATCTGCAAAAGCAGTAAAATCCCGAATATCCAGAAACATAACAGTTACATCATATAATTTGCTATCAATTTCACCTTCCATTGTCACAAGTTCCTGGGCAATCTCTTTGGATACTTGCTGACCAAAAAGGGTTTCAATTTTTTCAAGCATTTTTTGAGTTTTGTTCTGCTCTTCCTCCAGGGCGGCATGCTGTGCTTCCAAAAGTGTGTGCTGCACTTCAATCTTATCTTTTTGTTTGGCAAGAGTCCTTGTGCGCTCTTTTACTTTTCGTTCAAGATTTTCATTTAGATCTTTCAATTGTGCATTTGTAAATTCAATTATATTAAATTGGCGGGCATTGTTGATTGCGATACCAATTTGAACGCCGATCATTTCCAGTAGCTCTTCATCATTTTTATTAAACAAATTTAGGTCTGGGCTTTCTACGGAAATTACGCCAACTAAGTCTTCCTGAATGAGCAGAGGAACAGCCAGCTGGCTGGCACAATTTTCGATACCTGGCAAATCGATGCTAATGATATCAGATGCTGATGCAGATTTGATATAGTTCAAATCTCGTCGAATGTTGCTCAGTCTTAACAGCTTCTTGTTTTTTGCAACAATTCCAATTACCCCTTTCCCAATAGGAACTGCAGCTCCAATCCCCATTCCATCGTATCCGTGACTCGCGGCTACTTTTAGTTGACCCGGATCTTCCTTGTCAACCAACAATATCATTATATGTTTAAAATCGAAATACCGATCCAATAAATTAAAGACGCTGTTAAATATAGTATCGAGATCGAGGGAAGAATTCACTTTAGATGATACTTCATGGATGATGGTCACCACATTTTTCTGGTGCTCAATTAAATCAAGTATGTTGTCGATTTCTGCTTTCAATATTAAGACATAATTACTTCATCCACTTTAACAACTTCAAAAATTTCTGAGGCATGTAGCTTAAAGACATCTTCCATCCCTGACATGGAAGCAATGGCATCCAACTGCATTTTCATATTTTCAAACAACTCACCATCGGTTTTAGATTCTTTATATTTAAGTTCTAAGTACCAGGATTTTAGGTTATCAGGTCTTACAATATTTACAGTAGCAATTCCATTGCTAGTTATGTTACGCAATGACTTGTTAAAGAATTGGTTAGAAAGGGCTACATGGCGATCATCCACATAAAAAACCTGTGATATATAGGAGACGTTAGGTGTTCCGCTTTCATCGACTGTTGCCAAGGCACTGGGCAGAGCGCCTTGCATTCCCGGTATCATTTCTTCTGTGATCATAAGGCTAGTTTATTTTATTTCCTGCGTTAACCTTTGGTGTTTGGTCAAATATTTCCTCAACATTTATTGAAATGGCCACAGAAGGTTCAAAATGCCAACTTGCAAATACCTCCTTTGAGATGCCAAACATTGCCATAATTTCAACCTGTTTCGCATTGCACTCCCTTGCATAGTTCATCTCTTCATCAGCCACATCGTAATGTCTCTGATAAGTTCCTTTGAATTGAATGGTTTTAAAGTCCATTGCATTACTGACAGTAGCTGCTAATTTAGCACTGTCTGAAAGTTCATCAATAACACGCTGAGCATCTTTTTTGAACGTATATACTGTTAATGTTTCCAGTGGATCATCATATTTGAAGCCAAAAAACCTCGTCATTACTGGTTGATTGGATTCGTTTATTGTACATACAAATCCATAGCAAGGTGAAGTTAAAACCTCCTTTACAAAGTCATTTAATATTATGGCCATATTAAAAAATTAATTGAGTTGCTAACAAAGATAATTATTCGCAACTTGACTATGGATAGTAGAGCATTTCAAAGCATTTATATTGCAGTTTATCACATAACCAAATCACAAATTTGAATATGTAACTTACTGTCTTTATAAGACAAATCATAGATTAGGCTGACTAAATCAAAATCTATGCACGATGGATTTAATTAATCCGCATTCAAAATCAGGCCAAAACGCATATGGTCATAGGGGCATCCAAACGGCCAAATTGACGGTTACATCTCTCTTTTTAACCTTGCGGCCATTTCGCGATTACCATCCGGCAATCATGTACGGTTACGATTTTATGATATCATGGCCGCCAAATTCCTTTCGCAGTGCGGCCACCATGCGTGCTCCAAATGAATTGGATTGTAAAGAGGTGAATCTTGCAAGCAGCGAATGTGTAATCACTGGCGCCGGTATTTCAAATTCAAGGGCTGTTTGCGCGGCCCACTTTCCTTCACCTGAATGCTGAATGACCCCCTGCAATGATTTCATCCCGGGGTCTTTCTCCAATGCATTTCCGGCAAGGTCCATAAGCCAGCTTCGTATCACCGAGCCGTGCGACCACAAACGGGCAATTTCTTTAAGGTCCAGATCAAATCTGCTATGTTGCATCAGGTCAAATCCTTCGCCAATTGCTTGCATCATGCCGTATTCGATGCCGTTGTGGATCATTTTTACAAAATGGCCGCTACCTGCCGGTCCGCAGTGAAGGTACCCGTTTTCAAGCGCCAGTATTTTGAAAACCTTCTCACAATGCATTATGGCTTCGTTTTCGCCTCCTACCATCAGACAGGCGCCTTCTTCAGCGCCTGAAAGACCTCCGCTTGTACCGCAGTCAATAAAATGGATGCTTTTTGCCACAAGTTTATGTGCACGCCGGACGGAATCTTTATAAAACGAGTTGCCACCGTCGATAATTATATCTCCAGCATCAAGTGTTGGAGTCAGCGTATGGAGGATATCATCTATCGCTTTTCCCGCCGGTACCATCAGCCAGATTGCCCTTTTTCTTTCCAGCGAAGCAGCAATTTTTTCCGGACCGTCAACGCCAGTGCCGCCAGCAGCTTGAAATTGCGCAACGACTTTTTCATTATGGTCCCACGCTATAACTTTTACTCCTGCCTGTAGTAATTTCTTTGCCAGCGGATAGCCCATTTTTCCTAATCCGATAAATCCAACTTCCATAATTTTGACACGTTTAAATAAATAAGTTAACAAGTAAAATAAATACCAGCCCTACCACTGAAATGGCCGTAGAGGTGGTGGTCCATGTTTGCAGTGTTTGTTTTTCGGTAAGGCCAAGGTATTTGCCTACCATCCAGAAGCCACTGTCATTCACATGCGCCAGCATGGTTGCTCCTGCGGCTATTGAAAGTACAACTAATGCGGTTTGGGGAGCCGTCAGTTCCATAGGGGCAATCATCGGACTGAGAAGGCCGGCAGCGGTGATCATTGCCACGGTGGCAGAGCCCTGGGTGACACGCACCACCCCCGCAATCACATAGGCCAGCAGCAAAACAGGAAGTGACGTTCCGGAAAGCGCTTCTGCAAGCGAGTTACCTATACCCGAATCAACAAGCACTTGCTTAAAAACTCCGCCGGCGCCGGTAATCAGAATAATAATGCCAGCTGGACCCAGCGCTTTGGTGCTCATCCTGAGTAGGTCGTCGCGGCTTGCACCCCTTTTTGCACCCAGGTAATATAAACTTACCAGCGTAACGAGCATCAGCGCCACGAACGGATGTCCCATGAACACAATAATATTCGTAATGGCCGAAGCCCCGATCGAACCATGGGCAATGGCAAGAGTAACTACCGAACTTAAAACGATTAATGCAATTGGTAAAGAGATGATAAGAAAAACGCTCGTAAAGGAGGGGAGCTCCTTGTTGCCTAATTCAACCAGATCAGATTTTTTAGGGAAAACAAGTACCCTGGCTCCAATGATCCTTCCTAAAAGTGGACCAATAAGGAGTGTCACGGGAAGTCCGACTATGACCCCAAGCCCGATTACCCAACCAAGATCAGCATTTAGTATTTCAGCCACTGCCACCGGACCCGGTGTTGGTGGTATGAATGCATGGGTGACTGCCAGTCCTGCAAGCAGTGGTACGGCATAATAGGTAAGTGATTTCCCGGTTTCCCTTGAAAGCGAATAAATTACGGGCACCAGGATGATAAATCCGACATCAAAAAAAACGGGTATAGCCACCAGAAATCCGGTAAGGGACATTGCCCAGGAAGATCGTTTGTACCCAAAACGCCTGATGAGGTCAATTGCGAGAGCTTTAGCGCCACCGGAATAATCAAGCATTTCACCAAAAATGGATCCCAGTCCGACTACAATGGCCACAAAACCCAGAATTCCACCCATTCCATTCTGGATACTTTTCAGAAGTGTCTGAAGGTCCATGCCAGCTCCAAGACCTGCAAAGACACTCACAAGCAGCAAAGCAATGAATGCATTAAGCTTGAACCTGATCACCAGCACCAGCAACATGGCAATGGAAATAATTACGATGAATAGCAGGTAAGATGTGGTCATGCTGCCGGATTTAATAGCCTGTAATTATATGAATCTTTTTTGAATATCATACGAATAGGAAATTATTGTAGCATAACTACAATACTGTAATCAGTGTTTGAAGTATTTATGGCGCAACTACTGTAAATAAAACAAGTTCCCTGTCAATCAATTACAGTTTAAGCTTGGTGTATGGTGGTAAGAAAATAACACGGTTATGAATGGATTAATACGCTTCATATTTTCCATATAGTTTTTTAAACGCAATAAAAAGTTGCTCATAGTTATCTGCTTTTTCAGGATCAGGTGTACACGTAATTACAGAGTCGTTTGGATCTGGTACTGCAACTCCGAGGGACTCGCAGGCTAACATGGCTGCTCCTTTTGCCGACAATTCAACCTCATCGCTCAGTGATACCACTTTATTGAATATATTGGATATCATTTGCGGCAACACACGGATCCGGAATGCGCCCCCACTTAACATCACCGGCGTCAGATCCTTTACAGGAAGTAGTTCTGAATTTAACCGAAGATTCATCATTACACCCTCAATGGCTGCTTTCATAAAATGTTCGGCCGTATGCCTGGGTGAAATCCCGTAAAACATGCCCGTAGCTTCCGGATCCCACAAAGGAGCACGCTCGCCAAAAATATACGGTAGAAACAGCAAGCCATCAGGACCTTTCTTTACCCGGGTTAATATATTATCTATTATTTCAGTAAAACTTGAATCATTAGTATTTATGTTTTTGAATTTCAATAAATTATATATCCATTCAAATATATTTCCTCCGTTATTGGAAGGCGCACCTGTCACGTATAAATTGCTATTAAAATAGTAATTGAAGGTTCTCCCGTGTTCATCAGGAACAGGTTTATCAACTGCCACTCTTACTGCGGAGCTTGTGCCAATGGTGACTGACAAATGATGTTGATTTTTAAAACCTGCACCGGTCACTGCAAGACAACCGTCCGTTGAGCCGATATATACCGGAACATCCGTAGGTATTATTCGTGGAGAAATAGAATCAACTCGGGCTCCATGTACATTTGTGTTCACAGGAACAGGTTTGGAAAGCATGCCGGGTGTAATTTCTGCAAGTTGCAGTGCATTTTTATTCCATGTGAGGTTGTGGATATTGAATAGACCAGTAGCGGAAGCGGTTGAGTAATCGATGAGGTAATCCCCGAACCAGTTTTTTATAATATACTCCTTAAGTGAAATAAATCGAACAGTATTATTAAACATTTCAGGTTCATGTTGATAAAACCACATGATTTTAAAAAGCGGTGACATTGGATGCAGTGGCGTGCCGGTATCGATGTATAGTTGCTTCGATTGTTTGGATCGTTTTACATTCCCGGCAATTTCGGAAGCACGATGGTCAGACCATATCAATGCATTGTAAAGTGGCCTGTTGTGGTTGTCAACTGGAAAAATACTGTGCATGGCGCTGCTGAAACAGATAGCCAGAATAGTATCACCCGTACATTTAGTATACAGTTTTTGCAGTGAGGCCTGTGTATCTTCTGCAATTTTATCCGGGTCCAATTCCTGATAGCCGGGCGCCGGTGAAATAACATCAACTGCACAAATCACACGATGCCGTATATGCAAATTACGATCGTATGCAAGCAGTTTTATAAATGAAGTGCCAAGGTCGATGGCTATAATCAGGTCCATTTTACGATTCGGAGTCGAAATTAATTGGTTCTGCTACGAATTTAATGGAAATATGAGATAAAGTATGAAGTCGGAAAATAGAATGCGGAAGTTGAATTACATTAAATTAAATCCGAATGCTTAAGGAGAAGCTCGCGAGAGTGTAGCAAAGTGGAGCAGGCATCCCATTCAGCCCTTGCCCGCCCGAAATGGAGACGGAGGACTGAGCGGCAAAGGCAGCTCCAATGGAAATCGTAGGAGGATTATTTTTTTTCACTCTGGGGTATAATTTTTTATTCATTTATAGGAGTCTTAAATAGGGGAGATTTAGAGGGGTAGAGACCAGAAGGATGCTTTTCGGGCTGCTTTTGGTTCATTTATCGGATTTGTGACAGGTGTGCTGGTGATACGCACGGTTTCGATTTTTATCGCCTGGTATTTTTTTACAAATCTTGTTTAATCATTCAGGAAGCGCCTTATTGCAAAAACTCGTAGAGAAAAATGCATCGAACTTTGTGGTCAGTAAAACGTTATTTAATTAACTTGCTTTCTAATTGATCACAACTTTCATGAAGTTACGACACCACATAATAGTAATTTCCCTTCTGATCATAACATGTTTTATTTCATTGAATGTTTCTTCGCAAGCGGCTGAAGACAACCTGGACCCGGACCAGCCGCTAGTAAAAAGCATATTTTTTGGAGGCGGAAGTTTTTATGTTGATCCGGAGCAATCGGAGAGTTTACAGGATTTTTTGAATGGCATCCCAAATATCGATATGTACACCATTACCATTCATAGTCATACGGATAACATAGGAGGAGCCGAATACAACAATTGGCTATCAAATATGCGTAGCGAATCAGTGGCCTATGAATTAATCATGCAGCAAATCCCATCAAATAATATTCGTATAAACGATTTTGGTCAGGAAAAACCCATATTTGACAACAGGACCTACAAAGGCCGGCTATTAAATCGCAGGGTAGATATTATTTTGGAAATGATCGTTTTCTGATATCCGGCATTATCAGAAATTACAATCCGGCCGCAGATTTCATTTTATCAAATATTGCAGTGTTTTCATAGATGCCTGTAAATTTTTCGGCATGAGGACCGTAGGCAAACACAGGAATCAATACCGGGGTATGCCCTTCCGTAGAAAATGAACCTTCCACCATTCCAGTTTCAAGATCACCATTGATTATCGCAAACCCACCGGTTTCATGATCGGCCGTGATGACAACCAGTGTTTCACCATTATCAGCGGCGAATTTAAGTACTTTGCCAATGGCACGATCGAAATCCAGCATTTCTTCAACAATGTAAGAGGTAAGATTTTCATGGCCGCCCCAGTCGATCTGGGACCCTTCAATCATAAGAAAAAACCCGTTTTCGTTGTTACTCAACAACCGTAAGGCAGATTCAGTAGCATCTATCAGCATGTCACCGCGACCTTCGGAAAAGCGGGACTGGTCTTCTTCATGTATAAGTGCTGCTAATTTGCCACTGTATATGTAGCTGAGACTGTCGATATTGAAAATAACCTGGTAATCATTATTCAAAAGCGTATCCAGGTAATTGGCGTTATCTTTTCTTTGATTGAAATTGTTGCGGCCACCTCCGATAAAAACATCAATATCTGTGTTAATAAAGTCGGCAGCAATCTCTTCGTACATGTCGCGTTGTAACTGGTGTGCAATAAAGGCTGCAGGTGTGGCATGCGTTATCCGGCATGTGGCCACCAGACCGGTACGTTTACCACTGGCTTTTGCTAATTCCAGGATGTTTGGCACATGATTGCCTTCAGAATCAACACCAATGGCGCCATTATATGTTTTTACGCCACAGGCAAAAGCAGTAGCCCCTGCTGCAGAGTCAGTGATATAACCGTCTGAAGGATTAGTTTTGATAAAACCGGTGTAGGTACAGTTTTGAAGGTTTAATTGCCCTTTGTTTGCTGTAAGGCCGGCATACACCTGTGCAATGCCCATACCATCACCAATCATTAGAATAATGTTTTTAACATTTTGAGCTGAATTGAATTCTTTTTTTGGCAGATGTACGACGTCATGAAATATCGTATTTTGAAATACATTTTCGTCTTGTGACGCACATGCGCTTAAGGAGCATAATAGAATAGCTACACAATGGCAATTGATTTTTTTCATAATTTATATACTAGTTTGAATGAAAAAAGGTCGTAATGATGTAATGATACTATTCAGGGAGAAAAGAAAAAAGAATTAACTCAGATTTGGAAGATCGATAATGAAAGTGGTTCCGGTTCCGTATTCTGATTTCAGTAAAATAGTGCCATTTAACTTACTAATCGTTTGCTTGACGATATATAATCCCAGGCCGGAACCAGTTGATTTTTCGCTGGCACGAAAGAACATTTCAAAAATTTTCTCGTGGAATTTCGGGTCAATACCCTTTCCGTTATCTTCAACCCGAATGTTTACATGATTGTTTTCCTGAATAATAATAATCTTAACAAACAAGTGTTTTTTCGTGAAATCATGATATTTCACTGCATTGGTAATCAGATTATTAAATATAATTTTTAATCGTTTCGGATCTGAATAAAAAGGTTTGTTGATTTTAATATTTCGTTGAATTTCAATTTCCTTCAGGTTCCTGTACTCCTTGAGCTGCTCGAGAGATTCATCAATTATCTCTTCGAAATTAATCTCATTGTGATCAATATCGGCTTTTACATTTAGAGAATATTCAATTACGGAGGAGATAAATTCTTCAAGTTTATGGATACTTTTTTCCATCATTTCTAAATACAATTCCAGGTTTTTGTTGTTGTCAGTTTCGTTTTGTGACAAAGAAATCAGCCCAAGAATCGACTTGAGTGGGGCCTTGAGATCGTGAGAAGTGTGATAAACAAAACTGTCCAGCTCATTGTTTGAATTCAAAAGTTCAGTATTTATTTTTTTGAGTCGTTTTTGTTGTTGTATCAAGTCCTTGGTTCTGTTTTCAATGGTGGTTTCAAGGTATACATTTAATTTTTTAAGGCGGTTGGTTCGGTATTTTACAAACCCAATAGCGATGGCCCCGATTAATAATAATGCAAAGATATACCGGACGGGTGATTCATACCAGGGGGTATTTATTACAAAATGTAAAGTTGCTTCTTTTGCCGTACGGCCCACTGAATCCCTTGCTCTCACCCTGAAGGTATATTCACCTTCTTTTAGTCGTGTATATTCTTTCTTAAACTCTCCGCTCCAGGAGCTCCACGTATCTTCAAAGCCCTCTAGCAACACGGCGTATTCTGCATTCTCACCTGCAAAGTCCGGACAGGAATAATAAAATGCAAGTACGTCAGGAGAAAAAGCGAATGATAGCGATGTTGCATAATCTGACGGCTTTTGGTACCAGTTATGATATACATCCTCTTCTTCGTTAACTACAACTTCACGTATTATTACCTGATCTTCATCGGTATCAAAGCTGTTTTTAAAAAAGATACCTAAAGAGTCAACGTCTAATTTCGCAATTCCATCGCTTGTTGCCAGCCACAGGTTATCATCATTCCCCACAGCCATATGATAAACCATATCTGCCAGAAGCCCGCTGCTTTTGTCAATCTTTTTACGTATTTCGCCTTCGCGGTTTATTAAAATTACACCGCCTTCCCAGGTTCCGAATACCAGGTTATTATCATCCAGCCTGATGCCGTCAAAGAAAAAGTTTTCAATTATATACCTGTCTGCCTCACATTCGAATTTGGAGATTTCATTCAGACGTGTATTATACCAGTACAGACCATTTTCGGATGTCGCAATCATGTATTTTTCAGGACCACTACGAAAAACCTGATATACAATGTCATCAATAATTTTATAATTTTTGACAGGAATAATAGAGTCACCTTCTATCGGGCCGAATTTGAGTGTTGTGAGACTTGATCCAAAAATCCTGTCATCAATGTTGAAAATATATGATTCCTTAAGATGGATTATTTCAATTTTATTATTATCCCATTTAAAAATGCCATCGTATGATTGAAAATATACGTTGTCATTCACAAACTGGACTTGCCACATTTCTCCCAATTCTGTCTTTTTCTTGTTCAGGCGTCCAGCAAGAGATTGGTATAAAAGATTACCGGTTGAGTCCGTGTCGATATATCCAAAATCATTATTTGCCGCAAAATAAAGTGTAGAATCCGGTGCCAGGGCAACATATCGCACATCAGCGTACTTACTGCCATCAATTATTCGCCATCGTTCACCATCATATTCAACAAGCCCCTGGTTTGTAGCAAAATAGATTATATTCTGCTGATCAATTACCAAATGATATACGAATGGCCCCGCTTTATAGGTTGCGGGAGGATAGCGTTTTAAATATCCATATGATTGCTGGCTATAAACATATGAGCTATAGTTTAACAGCATCCATAAAATAAGTAAACCTGATTTCACGTTACGGATTTATCTATTTGAAACTTCTGTTGTAATTCTTGCCGGTAATTTTGAATCCAGTTAACAATTTTATCCAGCTTCTGGTCGTCAGGTTTCGCATACTTATATACGATCATATGACTGGGCAACGGCATACAACCTTCATTTAGCTTTTCTGCTATTTCTTCCAGCTTGTAATCATTACGCTTTAATAAATAATTTCCCCAAACAGAAATATTAAGTTCTTCGCGGGCACGATTAACATGTCCATCCAGCCACCACATAACCGGGGCAACATATGAGTACAAGGGGTATCTCGTTTTGAAAGTATGAAAGTTGTAACAGGAAAATTTCATTATTCTATTGATTTCCTGTGGAGCATTTGAAAAGTTTAAAAAATCAATTGACGGATCAGCCTCTGGATTATTTTTGTCAATTCTGAAAAATTGCATCACTGTAATAAGGATCACAACAGCGGTTAAAATTTTATACTTTAATTTCATAGCAACTTCAATTTTAATGAAAAAAACGAATTATAATTGCACAATACAATGAATAATTCGATTTTCGATAATAAATCTTCATAATGAATCTCAATGCATATTTTGGTAACAGACTAATTGCTGTATCGTCACTCTTACTGATAAACAGCGTGTTTATAAATGGTTATACTCAAAAACTGAATAAACAGGAAAAGAAAATACTTGCAATTGTTGAAAAGAATAATAACGAAGCCATCGCATTGCTTGAAAAAGTGGTCAATATCAATAGCGGTACCATGAATATTGATGGGGTTACAGCTGTTGGATTAGAATTTAATAACGCTTTTAGCAAACTGGGATTCGAAACAAGCTGGATCGATATGCCTGAAGAAATGAACAGGGCAGGGCATTTATTTGCCGAGCATAGGGGAACACAGGGAAAAAGATTACTTCTTATCGGTCATCTCGATACTGTTTTTGAAAAAGACAGCCCTTTTCAGACGTATGTCGATCAGGATACCATTGCTATCGGTCCGGGCACTGAAGATATGAAAGGAGGTAATGTGATCATGCTTTATGCACTGAAAGCATTGTTCGAAGCCGGTGTACTGGATGAAACACAGATTATTGTCGCGCTGCATGGAGATGAAGAAGAAACAGGGAAGCCTCTCTCTGTGAGCCGTAAAGCAATCATAGATGCTGCTAAACGCAGCGATATTGCTCTCGGATACGAAGGGGCCACCGGATTTGATGAAATTACCATTACCCGCCGTGGTTCGAGTGGATGGAAGCTGGAGGTTTCAGGCAAGCGTGCACATAGTTCAGGCATATTCGGTAACGAAGATGGGGCTGGAGCTATTTTTGAAACGGCAAGAATACTGCACGAATTTTATAACCAACTCCGCAATGTGAAATACCTTACGTTCAATCCAGGAGTGATACTTGGCGGAACGTTTGTTGATTATGATGATAGCAATTTTAAAGGCGGAGCGTATGGAAAGTCAAATGTGATTCCTCAGACGGTGGTTGTAACTGGAGGATTGAGGTTTATTTCAGAGGGGCAAAAAGAGGAAGCACGTAACACAATGCGTACGATTGTAGCTGCACATCTTCCTAAAACGGAAGCAGTTATTACATTTTGGGACAGTTATCCGGCAATGGCACCCACGGAAGGAAACAAAAAGGTGATGGAAGCGCTTAGCCAGGTTAGTACCGATATGGGCAGGGGTGAGGTAGTTGCATTTGACCCGTTAAAACGCGGGGCTGCAGATATTTCGTTTGTAGCGGATTACACTGATGGCATCGATGGCCTGGGATCCATGGGAAAAAACGGGCATACTCCAGAAGAATGGATGGATCTGCGTTCATTTGAAGAACTTACAAAAAGAAGCGCCCTTCTGATATACAGGTTAACACGGTAAATTGAACATTCATAATATCACCTACTTCTGACTTGCAGCTCCTTACTGATCCACTCTGCCACCTTATCAGAAATCTCCGTGAGTACTTCATTATCCGTTCTTCCGCTACGCTTTAATACATGAAACGAGTGATCTGCACCCTCTTCCATAAAAAGGCTGGCTTGTGCTATCTCTTTTATCAACGAAATCAATAAATCCGGGCTAGCCAGGATATCACGTGTACCCTGCAGGAATAACATCGGAATATGTATAGATTTTAAATGGTCGGCACGATCGTCGGATGGATTTCCTGGGGCATGCAATGGAAAGCCCCAATATATTAACCCATGCACCGGCAAATCAGGTGACTGGGCAATCGCCCAAGATGTCATACGGCCTCCGAACGATTTACCTCCGGCAAACAGAGGATGTTTATATGTCGAAGCCGCATATCGGATTACACCTTCAATCACGTTTACTGTTTTTTTCTTTGTATCCGGTCTTTTTTTACCTTCGTCCATGTAAGGAAAATTAAAACGTAATACAGCTAATTTGCGCTCAAAAAGGAGATTAGCAATCGACTCCATGAACATGTGGTTTTTTCCAGCGCCTGCCCCGTGTGCCATAATGATCATAGCATTTGAATCTTCCGGTCGTGTGAGAACAGCTGAAACAGCAAGATTCAGATCATTTATTGGTATTTTTATATTTTCCGGTTTCATTGTATTTATCTCTTTTAAAATAAATTCGAAGTTAAAAAATTTGTTCCTATATTGATTCAAAATAATAGAACACTACACAAACACAGACCTTAGCATGCAAATGGATAATGTTTTTGAGGAAGATTCGCTGCATGAAGGAAAACAATTACGCTTTTTTAAAAAAGAGTATATTTCTGAATTCGTATATGGTGGAATAGACGGAGCGGTTACCACATTTGCCGTTGTTGCAGGTGCCGCTGGGGCCAACGCAGACATAAAATGGGTATTGATATTCGGATTTGCCAACCTGATTGCCGATGGATTCAGCATGTCGGTCGGTAATTTTTTTGCCACCAAAACAGACCTGGATAATTTCGAAAAGCATAAAGCAATTGAATACTGGGAAATTGATAATCTTCGCGAAATCGAAGTTCAGGAGATTAGGGATATTTATGCTGCAAAGGGATTTAAAGGTGATCTACTGGAAAAGGTTGTTGACGTAATTACTTCTGATAACGACGTGTGGGTGGATACAATGATGAAGGAAGAACTTGAAATGACTAAAGATATCCGGCTACCTGTTAATACCGCGTTGGCTACCTTCCTGTCTTTTAATTGTATTGGTATTATTCCATTACTGGCTTATATGGCTGCCATGCTTTTTGATTTGTCAACAGACAATCTGTTTGTCATATCGTGTGTAGCAACAGGGCTGGCTCTTGTAATCGTCGGGTATATGAAAAGTTTTGTAACCGAAAAAAGTCATTTTCGTGGAATTGCAGAAACCTTGCTTTTAGGTGGACTGGCTGCTTTTCTGGCTTACTTAGCAGGTGACATTTTAGCCAAATGGTTATTATAAACAATTATTCCCTTTGTCAATGAAAAGACGTGTTTACCGAATTCCAAAAGCAGGATCGATGAACAATCTGAAGTTGATCACGGAAGACCTGCCGCCACCCGAAGCAGATGAAGTGCTCATTCGTATACATGCAATCGGGCTTAATTTTGCTGATATATTTGCCCTGCAGGGACTTTATAGCGCCACTCCTGACGGTTCATTCATTCCTGGCCTTGAATTTTCGGGTGAAGTGGTGGATGCCGGAAAAGCGGTGAGCGGGGTTAGCACTGGCTCAAAAGTAATGGGCGTAACACGGTTTGGCGCTTACACTGATCATATTATGATAAATAGTGATTACGTGGTTGAATTACCTGCAGGGTGGTCGCATGCAGATGGCGCTGCATTTGCTGTTCAGGCATTAACCGCTTATTACGCGTTGGTAATTCTCGGAAATATGCAGCCGGACAGTATGGTATTGATTCACAGTGCGGCAGGTGGAGTAGGAATTTGGGCTAACCGGATTGCAAAAAAGAAGGGTAGTTATACTATTGGCGTAGTTGGCCATGAGGATAAATTTTCGGTACTGAAAAGCGAAGGTTACGATTTATGGATGGTGCGATCGGCTGATTTTAAAGCACAACTAATGAAGCTTACTGATAATGTAAAACCTGATTTGATTCTTGAATGTATTGGCGGAAGGATATTTGAAGACAGTTATAAAATACTTAATCAGCAGGGTCGATTGATTTCATATGGTGCGGCACATTTTGGCAATAAAAGTCCACGACCTGATTTGCTGATATCAATGTGGAAATATTTGACCAGACCAAAAATTGATCCTATGGAAATGATGAAATCAAATAAATCAGTTATGGCTTTTAATCTGATCTGGCTGTTTGAAAAAAAGCATCTGTTCCATAAGCTGATAGGGGAATTACTCGATCTTGACCTGGGAAGGCCGTTGGTAAAGCACACCTTCGGTTTTGATAATATGCATGAAGCGCTCCGGCTGTTTCAAAGCGGGAAAACAACCGGAAAAGTCATTGTAGAAGTCTGATCGGTATAAGCTGTGCCTCAGGCATCTGCGGCGTCTTTGATCGCATCAACAAGCAGGTCAAGATTTTCAAGGGTCGTATATAAGTGCGGCGTAACGCGTACTCCTTTCACCGCTTTGTTGTTGATAGCAACTGTAAATATTCTGTATTTATCATAAAAAAATGCCTCCAGTTCATCAGGCGTCATGCCTTCAATTGCCACATTGCCAATGGCACAGGACCTGTCGTGCTCGAGCGGAACATTTAATGTAACTCCGGGTATATCCTTCACTTTTTCGCACCAATAATTTTTGAGATACCTTAGTCGTTCTTCTTTACGCTTTGATCCGATGGCATTATGAAATTTAAGGGCATTGGCAACGGTAATGATAGTACCTACCGGCTGGGTACCTGTGCGTTCAAATTTGGTTATGCTGTTAGTCGGAGCCCTTGTATCGCCAAAGAGCGGCCATATCTTATCGATTTTATTTCTTTTGATGTAAAGTACGCCTAAGCCTAGCGGACAGCACAGCCATTTATGCAGGCTGGCCGCATAATAATCACCGTGGAGGTCAGGAATTTTAAAATCGAGATGTGCAAATGTATGTGCACCGTCAATGATCACTTCAACCCCCATTGCATGGGCCATATCGCAGATTTGTCTGACAGGAAGAATCTGTCCTGTCAGATTGATCATATGTGTGCATAGGATAACCTTTGTCCGGGGTGTAATCGCATTTTCGTAGGCGGCAACGATTTCTGCGTCGCTCTTTGGATGAAGCGGTATCGCAATCTCCGTTAATTTGATTTTATAACGTTTTCCCGCTTGTGCAAATGCTTCCAACATATTCGGATAATCCTGTTCAGTTATAATTGCTTCGTCGCCGGGTTGCCACGGGTACCCAAGTATGATCACATTTAACGATTCCGTGGTGTTTCTTGTAATGGAAATTTCATCAGGCGATGTGCCTCCAAAGGCTGCCACCATCTCACGGATTTCCTGCCGTTCCTCCCGTTGTCTGCGCCGCATATAAAATGAAGGCTGTTCATTGATCATTTCAATATTTCGTAGTTGGGCTTCCATAACTACATTGGGCTGGGGAGAAAAGTAACCAGCTTCCAGGTTAATAAAATGTGGCGACTGGCTATAAGCGTTTTGCACCGGATACCAGAAATCCTCATCCCGGGCAACTTCAGCAGCAGGTAATCCTTCGGCATTTTTACTTACCTTACGTGTCGCTGCCATCACTTGCGATGTGAATACGGTTGTAACGGCCACTGCGCCGGTAGCAAGTCCTAATTTTTTCAAAAAATATCTTCTCGATTGTTCCATTGTATTTTAATTTTCAAGAATTTCAATTTCTACATGCACATTTTTTATGGCCTCTGGATCCAACTTTTTATAGAGCATTTTTTTACCTCCCCAACCTTTTAATTCCATGCGATCTTTCGATATACCATGCCGGATCAGATAATTCCTTACTGTCTCGGCGCGCAATTCTGAAAGTTTTTTGGCAGACAGTTCATTCGTTATGGCTCCTGATTTACTGAAATAGTTGGTAGCAGATTCCAGGAGATATGATGCTTCTACAGTCGCGCCTCCATTTGTGTGACCGTGTATGTTGATTTTATAATGGCTGTTCTCTTCAAGCATATCAAAAAGTTGATCCAATTCATTTATTGATTCCGGTCGCATGATAGCAGAATGGCTAAAAAAATAAACATTGTACATGGTGAGTAAATCGCCCTTCTCAAACCTGATCAGGTCAAATGTAACTTTAATAGAATCGCCTTTAATGTCAAGAAAATAGTCGGTTGTGTCGTTAATAGGATTATCAATATTAAAAGTATGGATGATTTTGCGATAACCGAAAACATCTGTTTCAAGCTGAATATCAGAGTGGCTGTTACTTGGCTTGTCGATGTATTGCCATGTATTTCCCTGTAGGGAATTAATTATTTTTCCTGATCGGGGATCAATAACCTGAACCCTTGTGTCAATTGGTTCGCCTGTCCTGCCATGATTGATGCTGTAGTACACCAGATACTTTCCCTCATTCGGATCGAATTTAGATACTGGTTCTGATTCTGGTTCTTGCTCTTGCTCCTGTATTTGTACTGGTCCTGGTTCATTGACTTTCGCAATGTCTTCCGTTTCCGTTTCCATTTCAGTTTTATTTACCTGAGCTTCTTTTGTTTGTAGTACATTTTCAGTCTCTTCACCTGATTTTTCGATATCTTCGGGTTTATACACATAAACCCAGGCATCCGAAAATCTTCCCTGTTTGCGAATATTTCGCATATTATTGATTGCCACCTCTCGTTTTCTATGATATTCAAGATACACAAAGAGCATGTTTTTTATCTTAAAATAGGCATATATTGCCGACGTATCTACTGATGAAATTTTATTAACCAGCCGGGAGGCATAGCCATGCTGATTTGCCCGGTATGCCGCAACAACAATATAATAGCCACTTTCAGGATTTGTTTCCTGCAGAGGATGATTATATCCAAAGGAAAGAATACTAAAGAAAACTACAAACAAGCCTGTTAAAAAAATGACCTTTAGGCTATAATTGTGCATACTTATAGGTTAATAAATATTTGTTAAAATATATTGCTGTTAGTTAAAATTTTAAATGAAAAATTCCAAATAGATCTACATTTCATGCCAGATGTTGTTCAAGAAGTTGTTGTTTTACTGATTCCATACCGACGCTGGCTTTCTCAGCAATAAAGAAAATATTCGGATGGGAGGGAAGGTCCGGAATTTTTGGGTCTAAAATGTATTTTGGCACATCATATTGTACATACTCTATGAGGCCTGCAGCAGGATAAACCACCATGGAAGTACCTACAACAAGAAAAATATCGGCCTGTTGTGCAATATTTGTTGCTTCCTCCATTTTCGGCACCATTTCACCAAACCAGACAATACTTGGCCTTAGCTGACTTCCTTTTTCACATAAATCACCCCAATTGAGCTTACTACCTTCAATTTCATAGATAAGATCCGGATCTACTGTACTTTGCGATTGAAACAGGGTGCCGTGCAAGTGCAGTACCTGGGTAGAACCTGCCTTTTCGTGAAGATTATCTACATTCTGCGTAATAATCACCGTATCAAAATAGGCTTCCAGTTCGGCAAGAATTTCATGTCCACGGTTTGGGAGTGCCTGCAAAGCATGCTTGCGGCGCTGATTATAGAATTCAAGTACTCTTTTGGGGTTTTCAGCCCATCCTTCAGGCGATGCAACCTCCATCACATCATGCCCTTCCCAAAGTCCTCCTGAGTCGCGAAAAGTCTTCAAACCACTTTCTGCACTCACCCCTGCACCGGTAAGAACAACAAGCTTTTTCATGTGCTAAATTTACGACCTCCTTTTCCGAAATGGTCGTTTTTTATCAGGAGTTTTTTCAGCAAGTTCAATACATTCATCCAGTGTTAAAGAAGCGGGGTCTTTGCCTTTGGGTATTTTTACATTCTTTTTGCCTGCTTTTATGTATGGTCCGTATATTCCGTTTAGTACCTGAATATCTGGGTTTTCGTCGAATGTTTTAATTATTTTATTAGAGTCAGATTTTCTTTTTTCAAGAATGAGCTCAATAGCTCGCTCTTCAGTGATGACATACGGATCATCTCCTGGATCAAGCGAATAGAATTTGCCATCGTGGCGAATATATGGCCCGTATTTACCGATACCAACTATCATTTCCTGGTCTTCGAACTGGCCAGCTGTACGGGGAAGCCTGAAGAGCTCAAGTGCTTCTTCCAGTTTGATAGTCTCAATTAACTGTCCTTTTCTCAGGCTTGTATACCTGGGTTTTTCATCGCCATCAGTTTCTCCCAACTGCACTACGGGACCGAATTTCCCCATTCTTGCATACACTTTTTTGCTTGTTTCCGGATCAACACCAAGCTCGCGGGGCTTTGATATACCCGACTTGATTTGTTTGGTTTCTTCTACCTGGGTATGAAATTCTCCATAAAAATCACCAATCATAGCATTCCATGATTTTTGACCCTGTGCAATTTCGTCAAACTCTATTTCGACATTTGCCGTAAACTGGAAATCCACAATTTTCGAGAAATGCTCAACAAGAAAATCATTGACAATAATCCCCATATCCGTAGGAAACAACTTGTTTTTTTCAGCGCCAGTGATTTCCTTATTGGTAAAAGTTGTCAGATTATTGTTTTTCAGTATGATCGCCTTGTAGCTACGCTCTTTTCCGGAACGGTTCTCTTTGATAACGTAATTACGTTTTTGAATAGTTGAAATGGTAGGTGCATAGGTTGACGGCCTTCCGATACCCATTTCTTCAAGTTTTTTTACGAGACTGGCTTCGGTATAGCGAGCCGAGGGTCTTGAAAATCCCTGCCGGGCGCTCATCTCAATTAATTTAAGCATTAGCCCGATTTCAAGTGATGGCAATAAGCTTTTCTGATTTTCTTCCCCGATTTCTTCATCCCGGCTTTCGATATAAACTTTAAGAAATCCATCAAAATTTATCACTTCACCGGAAGCAATAAACCTTACATTTGTGGTGGAGACCGAGATTGTCACAATCGTTTTCTCAAGTTCTGCTTCTGCCATTTGCGAAGCGATGGCACGTTTCCAAATCAGATCATATAAACGTTTCACGTTATGGTCTTCACCTGCTTCAACAACCCCGAAACTTGTAGGCCGGATAGCCTCATGTGCTTCTTGTGCGCCGGCCGATTTTGTTTTATACCTCCGTGTTTTGGTATACCGTTCCCCATAAGAATGGATGATCTGGTTCCTGGCCCCGGTCAGTGCTTCTTCTGACAGGTTTACAGAGTCCGTACGCATGTAGGAAATTTTTCCTGATTCATACAGTTTTTGCGCTAATGTCATAGTTCGAGCTACCGAAAACCCTAACTTTCGGCTGGCTTCCTGCTGCAAGGTGGAGGTAGTAAAAGGCGGTGCAGGAGATTTTCTCAAAGGTTTCTTTTGTAGGTCTGTAATCGAAAATTCGGCACCGATGCATTTTTGAAGAAATTCTTCCGCTTCAATTTCTTTGCTGAACCTATCCGGAAGTTCGGCTTTAAGCATCCTGCCATTCCCAGAGTCAAAATCAGCCGTTATTTTAAAAGACGATTTTGAATTAAATCCTTCAATTTCACGCTCTCTGTCCACTACCAGGCGTACAGCCACTGATTGTACACGTCCTGCTGATAGGCCTGTTTTGATTTTCCTCCACAATATCGGGGATATTTCATAACCAACAAGCCTGTCTAATACCCGGCGTGCCTGCTGTGCATTTACCAGATCGATATCAATACTGCGTGGTGATTTTAGTGCATTTGTAATGGCACTTTTTGTGATTTCATGAAAAACGATTCTGCGGGTTTTGGCTTCATCCAGATCCAGCGCTTGTATCAGGTGCCATGATATGGCTTCGCCTTCGCGGTCATCATCACTAGCCAGATACACCATTTCTGATTGCTTGACAAGTTGTTTCAATGATTTAACAACTGCTTTTTTATCTTTCGAAATGATATAAGTTGGTGCAAACCCGTTGTCAACGTCGATGGCTTTATCATCAGTAGGCAAATCTCTTATGTGGCCATAACTTGATACAACTTTAAAATCTTTTCCAAGGTACCCTTCGATGGTTCTGGCTTTTGCCGGAGATTCAACTATTACAAGATTTTTAGGCATATTTCTTTTAAAAAGCTTCAAATATCATCTTTTTATAAAAAAAACCAAACTGTTCACATATTCGAATACCTGCTTTTACTATCTTGTGAATCTCAATATCTGCGAAACAATGGCTCCGGAGCTATATTTGATCAGACATGCACATGCAAAAGAAAAATCTTTTAATCAAAAAGATATTTTCAGGACGTTGTCAGCGGACGGAGTACAGATGGCTTCAAAACTCGGATTATATTTTACCCAAAAAGGTATTATCCCTGATATAATTATTTCGAGCCCGGCTGATAGAGCCATAAATACGGCCATGTTAGTTGCCGAACAATTAAAATATGACGTTGATGAAATACATAGCAATGATGAATTGTACGAAGCCTCTGTCAGAACATTTCTACAGGTTATCAATTTTTTAAAAGATGAATGGACGAAAGTATTTATCGTAGGACATAATCCTGCGATATCCTATGTTGCAGAATACATTGTAAATACCGAGATTAATTCTATTTCGCCGGGGGCTGTAGTTAAGATTGTCCATTCTCTAAGTGGCTGGAACGAGGTATCTGAACATAATTGTGAATTTGCATCCTATATCGATTCTGAAACAATAAATATGTAAGCTATGGAGTCGCCATTACCGTTTAATCCTGGCGGTCCGGGTGAAAGCGGGAAACTGTTTGGTCTTCCGTTTACCATTGAAACGGCTGAAATTGTAATAATACCTGTACCGTGGGAAGTCACTGTTTCGTACCGGCATGGAACGCAGGAGGGGCCATCTGCTATACTGGAGGCTTCAGTACAAACCGATCTTTATGTGTCGGATATTAAGGATGCCTGGAAGTTGGGAGTGGTGCTGATGGATGAAAATATTTTTATCAAAACAGAAAGCATACGACTCAGGAACTTATACCACGACAGAAAGAATATAAATCAAACGATTAAGCACGAAATAAATCAGGGTTGCCTTCAAATGGTCAATTATGTCAGGAATGAGGCTAAAAGTATTATTAAAAAAGCAAAGATTCCGGCAGTACTGGGTGGAGACCACAGTACTCCTCTGGGGCTCATCCAGGCGTTGGGAGCCAAATACCGATCATTCGGTATTTTACAAATAGATGCCCATGCTGACCTGCGGGAGGAATATGAAGGCTTTAGTTATTCACATGCATCAATTATGCATAATGTATTGAAAATTAATGCAGTAAATAAGCTTGTACAGGTAGGAATAAGGGATTTTTGCGAGGAAGAAGTGCAAATTATAGAAAATGCCCAAACAAGGATTAAACTTCATTCAGATAAATTGATGAAAGAGAAAATGTTTCAAGGCACAAACTGGTCAGAGATATGTAAAACTGTTAGCGATGAACTTCCTGATCGTGTATATATAAGCTTTGATATTGACGGACTTCAGCCTTATTTATGCCCTAATACAGGAACACCCGTGCCAGGCGGTTTGAGTTTTGAAATGGCTGCATTTCTGATCAGTCAAATTGTACTTGATGGAAAAGAAATAATCGGATTCGATTTATGTGAAGTCTCTCCCGGAAATAATCCCGAGGATGAATGGGATGCTAATGTGGGTGCCAGAATGCTGTACCATTTAATAAACTGGACTGGGGTAAGCCGGGGAAAGTTGTTCTCCGGATTGTGAAAATTTTTATAAACGACGGAATTTCAAAAGGCCGGTCATCAGTCTGCGCAACAAAATCCCCTCTGACTACCTATGATGCACCATCTGAGTTAGTAACTATTTTATTACACTGAAGTAGCCCTTTCCTGTCAAAATACAAAGTTATGTTCTTAATCCGGGTATTTATATATTTGAATCTTTTGAATTATAAAATCACCGATCATTGAATATTGCTAATGCAATCGAATCAGCTTTAACCTGGTTCGGAAACTTCATGTGGGGAACGCCTTTACTCATCCTTTTGATGGGCGGTGGCATCTTCTTTTTCTTTTCGTCAAAATTCGTACAGTTTAAATACATCAGACATGCTATCAATGTCTTACGGGGCAAATATGACGACCCTGATGAAAAGGGGCAGATCAACCATTACGAAGCGTTGTCCACCCAGCTTGCCTCCACGGTCGGTATGGGCAATATCAGCGGTGTTGCGGTTGCTATTGTCATAGGTGGGCCGGGAGCCATATTCTGGATGTGGGTAAGTGCTTTTTTCGGTATGGCTACCAAATATTTTACCTGTTCGCTGGCCATTATGTATAGAGGAACCGATTCCGCTGGGGAATTGCAGGGGGGGCCGATGTATGTGATTCGAGAGGGACTGAGTAAGAAATGGCACTGGTTGGCCATAGTTTTTTGCCTGGCAGGAATGATCGGGGTATTACCTGTTTTTCAGGCTAATCAGCTTACGCAAGTGATTCACGATGTCATGCTCGTACCTAACGGTATCGGAGATGGTTACACTGATTTTAGGTTTTTTATGGTTAAAACTTCCGATATGGTTACCGGCATTGTTCTTACTATCCTCGTATCGTTTGTGATATTTGGTGGCATCAAACGAATTGGTAAAGTGGCAGGCAAACTGGTGCCTTTGATGGTAGTCCTGTACTTTGTAACGGTTTTTTATATTCTTATTATGCATATTGGCAAGGTGCCCGATTTGCTGAGCCTTATCGTGGTTGATGCCTTCACAGGCAAGGCCGTTATGGGTGGGGCAATTGGTGCAGTAATCATCACCGGAGCAAGGCGGGCAGCTTTTTCCAATGAAGCTGGAATTGGCACGGCGCCCATGGCTCACGGTGCTGCCAAAACCAATGAGCCCATACGCGAAGGCCTGGTTGCCATGCTTGGGCCGGCCATTGATACACTCATTGTGTGTACGCTTACAGCCATGGCAATCCTGATTACGGACGTCTGGAAGGAATCCGATTCCAATGGGGTTACGTTAACGGTGGAGGCTTTTGAATTAGCTATTCCGGGGTATGGCGGCTATATCCTTACGCTTTGTGCAACCATTTTTGCTGTTACTTCACTTTTCTCACTTTCATATTATGGAGAAAAATGTTTTTCTTACCTTTTCGGAGCCAAAAAAAAGAATTACTACAACTATTTTTATGTATCAAGCATTATTTTGGGTGCGGTGGCCTCGTTATCGTCAATTATCGGACTTATAGATGGTCTCTATGCAATGATGGCTTTTCCCACAATGATTTCGGCATTGCTGTTGTCTCCAAAAGTGAAAGCAGCTGCTAAAAAATATTTCAGGGAATTAAACGACTCTAGATCAATCAGGCAATAGGTTGATTTAGTGATTTGGTGATTTGTTGATTACCAATTGAAAACTGTCAACTTCCCTAACCTTCCGGTAGTGCGGTGGGCATCCCCTTTTAACATAGCCATGCATTTCCAAAGGAACCCTACGGATTGGCAAGGAGGTTAAAAGGGTGGAGAAATTTATAATTAAATTTCTTACCTACCCGCACCTCACATTTTCCTAATGGAGAGGCCAGCCGCTCAGTATAATAAGCTTCAGACCAAATTATACAAATATGAAGGCGGGATTCCTCCTTTAGGCCTGCCCTACCGAAATGCGGGAGGTTAGGAGGGTGCGAAGGCTGAAATGTACCGGGGGGGCAGCGCAGGGATTTCGAGCTTTCCACCTCCGACTTCAAAATTTAGCCGCATAGACAAGAAGGTGCGAAGGAATAATAAATATCGAATATCGAATATCGAACGCCGAACTCCAAATATCGAACACCGAATAACTGCCATAAGAGCCTTGAATTTAAAAAATAGCTTTTCCACAAAGGTGCCACAGAGGAACAGTGAAATTTGGTGGCTTGACAGAATGGTGATCCGGTAAAACATCATTGCCAACTGCTAAGTGAAGACTGCCGACTAATTCAACCTTTTGGCTGTGCGGCGGGTATTCCCTTTAGGGGACCAAGGGGCAGCGCAGGCCTTCCAAGGACTTTTAGAATGAATAAGTAGCTAGTCCATAAAGATATTATGGCTTAATCCATTACTACTGAATAAGTAGCTTATCGAGGTATTTCCGGAATTCGTTTGTGTCGTAATTAGCCATCCCTATTTTTTTTGTATCGATAAATCCTTCTTTATTCAAGACAAATGTAGTTGGAATGGATGAAGATTCATAAATACCGGGTATCCCGCTTGTATAATCTGGTGTAAATATTGGAAAACTAAAATCTTTTCTCTTAATAAATTTTCGGGCTTTTTCAGGGTCACGATCAAGTGAAATCATTACAAAGACCATATTGCTCCTGTCCTTGTAAGAATTATAAAGGTATTGAATGTTGGGCATTTCTGCCACACACGGCGAGCACCAGCTTGCCCAGAAATTCATAAAAACGACTTTTCCTTTCAATTCCCGGAAATCAAATTTTTCCCCTTCCAAGGTAAGCAGGGTAAAGTCATAATCGGCTGGTTTCTTATCCGTGTCAGCTACATTAACCTCTGCGGAAAATACCCTTGTAGCCAATACCATACGTTGAGCAAAACCCGCAACTTCCGTATATAAGCCTGTCATGTATAATATCAAGATGGTTAGTATCATAAATCCCCAGTCTCTCAGTTCTTTCTTCCAGTTTATTTTGATTTTCATATTTCTTATCTTAAATGAAGTTAACATCAAAATTAAGATATTAAGATATATTGTGATACAAAACTCGTGCCGGTAAAGTTCATTTCCTGAAGTTTGGTTACAAAAACCAGCCCTAAATTTGTTTCTTAACGGCAACATCATAGAATATAGTTGAATCCGGATGGCTTGATTTTTGTATATTAGTAAAATGAACCTAATTATTGGAATGAGCAAAAACTATACTTTACTGGTTCTTTTCGTAACAGGACTCTGGTTTAGTGCATCTGCACAAAAAATAAAGTATAAGGACCTTTTCGTACTGTTAAATGCCAAAAACTATGATCAGGCTGAGCCATTTTTAAGAAAATTTATTTCACAGGAGCCTGATCACCCCAATGCCAATTTTAATTTTGCCCTCTTTTATCAGTATATTCTCAGTAACAAAGACATGCTCAAAGAGACGGAAGATTATACTGCTTATTCTGACTCTGCAGTTCTTTATTTCAGGAAGGCAAGTGAGTTGATTTCAGAAAAAGAGATTAAAAAGCACGATGAGTATTACCAGAATTATTACAGGAGAGACCTGCGAACAGGAAAATACGGTGTTAAGCTGGCAGATGTCCTATTTGATATTGAAAAACTGATCGAACAGATAAAGGCTGGAAAAGAAGGAGCAATCAAGTTAAAAAAGCATTTTGAGCTGGCAGTACAAAATTATGACAGTGCCCATTCTATTTTCAAACAATTTACATCCGGATTTATAAATTATCAGCATTTTCTTTTTACTGCCGGGGATAATGATCTTGAAGCGTTGAAAGCAATGGACATCAGGTACGAAAGCAGCATCTCAAGTTTCAACAACTACCGGTCTGTATTGGAGTCATTGCCAAAGTCAGGATATAACCAGCTATTGAATGTTATCCATTTTAAAGGATTTACTGAAATTAATTCAGCAAATTTTTATGCAGATGAAGTAGATGTACATGATTTTAAAGACTGGTCGGAGGTTACTTTTGAAATCATAAAAGATGAGTTAATGCCCTTGAAGAATAACATGGTGGCATACAATAATAAACTGGATGAATTGTATGTCCGCGTTGCAAATGAAGGGCAGACAGTTGAAATGGAACTTAATGAGCTTAAAGGGAATAGGCTCTTTGACATACTGCGTAAGTATGATGAAAACCCTCTGCCGGCCAATCTTTTCGAATTTAAGATCAGCGAAATCACCTATTATTCTTACGTCAATCATAATAAAGAAGATGGCTACCTCGATTCGATGAATATTGATTTTCAGATATTTGTCTACCAGGACCTTCAAAGCCAGTTTATACCATTAAAAAGATCGTTCGATGTGTTGAATGCTCAGGATGTAGAAAAAAGACAGGTATTTTATGGCGAGTTTATTGCTTCCAGTTTTGGAGGCCCCGATGGTTTTCAAGACTACTTAGCTGATAAACAAAGTGCTATTTCTGCTGAGTCCGATAATATCGATGGTATTCTGGATTCACTGATGCTGCGGGCAATGTACGCTGTGAATGAAAATGATTCCATTCCCATGTTTATAAGCAATAGCCTTGAAATAAATCCACTAAACACAAAGCTGTCTGTGGTGACACTTGCTATTGATACATTACGGTCAGGATATTGGGTTTCCGGTATTAGAGTTTCTCCGGAAGTGGTGTCAGGCTTTATTGCCAACGTGAATTATAATTTTGAGGTGGACACATTGTTTGTAAGTGACTTTAAGGTGCCTTTTACAGCAGAAGGACTTGCGGGTATCAAAAGTCATATTTTCAGGATCGGACTCAGCAGTGAAGCGGTAGTGTTTTATACGCATCCACCTAACAACCTGACCTGTAACGTGAGTTTTATCAATTCCGGCGACATGAAATGGTCAACAACAATAAATCTGGAAGGAGTATTACAATCTTTTAATGTGGATGAATCCAATGAGCAGTTTGTACTTTCATTTATCAAAGAGGGCGACCCTGCGAATACAGAAGTAATACGATTGGATTTGGAAGGTAATATCGTTGTAGGGGGTGACTGAGATTGCACCCTGAAGGTAATAAAACATGAAGTGTGTCTGTAAAAACGAATGATTCTCTGGAAATAACGTTCACTTTTTCCATTTTTATTACAGGTATTATAATTGCTTCATCGCTTGGTTATTTTGATGAACGACGACGTAATCTTGGATTTCTTATATCACCTGAAATACTCAATATATTCTATTTTGCTACTATTTTTCCTTTTGGCAAATTTTACGAAAACAACCTATAAAACTGCTGGAATTGCAGCTGTCATTTTAGGTTTTAGTCCGGCTTTTATCTTATTGTCGCTTGTGTTATTCGCATGAAATCTTATTAGGGTTAAGTATTAAATGCAGTTTATGCGAAAAACAAATATGCGAGAAGAATGGCAGCAACAATGCCTATCAGGTCGGCCATCAGTCCGGCCGTTATAGCATACCGGGTTTTGCGTATACTGACTGCACCAAAATAAACCGCTACCACATATAACGTTGTTTCTGTAGTTCCTTGCATAATGGAGGAAAGCCTGCCGGCAAAGGAATCAACGCCATATGTATTCATTGTTTCCACCATCATGCCCCTGGCGCCGCTTCCGCTTAATGGCCGCATAAACGCAGTGGGTAACGCATCTACAAATTCAGTATTTATACCGAATGACGAGAAAGAATATCGTACGCTTTCAACGAGCAGATTCAAGGCACCACATTCCCTGAATACACCAATGGCCACCAGCATTGCTACCAGAAAAGGAATGATTTTGACTGCGATATAAAACCCCTCTTTCGCCCCTTCAATGAAAGACTCATACACATTTACCTTTTTTATCATCGCCAGCAACATGAAAAAGATGATCGTACTGAACAGCATGAGGTTGGCTGCAACCGAGGAAATAATGCGAATCTGTTCCTGTGAAAGTGTGCTGAAATAAATGATAACAGCTACGATTATAACCGTAAGGCTGCCAAGATACGCCAAAACGGTTTTGTCAAACAGGTTTATCTTTTGATAAAGCGCTACGATGATCAATCCGCCTAATGTGGAAAAATAGGTTGCCAGCAGGGTGGGTATAAATATATCCGAAGGATCAACGGCGCCCATCTGGGCCCGGATAACCATAATGTTGATTGGAAGAATTGTGAGACCTGAGGTGTTGAGCACCAGAAACATTATCATGGCATTTGAAGCTGTATCTTTTTCAAGATTTATTTCCTGCATTCCTTCCATAGTTTTTAATCCCATAGGTGTGGCGGCGTTGTCAAGCCCTAACATATTTGCGGATATATTCATTATCAGAGGACCGAAAAGCTTGTGGTTAGGAGGGATGTCCGGGAAGATCTTCCGGAGCAAAGGACCCACGGCCTTATAAAAGATAGCTACTATTCCTGCATTTTCACCAATTTTCATGATACCCAGCCACAATGTCATGGCTCCGGTCAATCCCAGCGAGATTTCAAAACCCAGTTTCGACATTTCCATTGTTTTGTTAAAAAGTGACGGAAATATCTCCAGGTCACCCATGAAAATCAATTTGACCAGTGCCACCACAAAGGCAATCAGAAAAAAGGAAACCCAGATATAGTTCAGCACCATAAACGTATTATTTACTCATTAACAAGATTAAGCATATGGCAGGCAGCAATACCGGCAGTTTCTGTCCTGAGCCGGTACTTTCCAAGGCTTACTTTTCTAAAATCACCGTCCACTGCAAGCATAACCTCTTTTTCAGTAAAACCTCCTTCCGGTCCGATCATTACACAATAGTTTTTGCCGGGTATGGCTGCTTTAAACAACAATGGCGGATTTTTATCATCAACTAATGCAATAAACTTCATTTCATGGCTTTCTACCAGACTTTTTATAAATTCTTCAAAATCTATCAACGGAGATATTGCCGGAACAGTAGCCCGTACTGATTGCTTGATGGCCGAAATAATTTTATTGTCAAGCCGCTTGGTTTTAAGGGTAGCACGTTCAGAATTCGCACAACGAATAAAACTGATCCTGTCAATGCCGAGTTCCACACTTTTTTCGACAAACCATGCCGTCCGGTCCATGTTTTTGACCGGAGCTATGGAAATGTGGATGGAATAGTTCTTTTGTGGTTCCCGTATTATATCGATGATGTCAAAGCCGCACTTTCTGAAATCCGGTTGTGTGATACGTGCGGTAAAAAACAGGCCCTTGCCGTTTGTGATGTTTATAATATCGTTACTGGTTTTTCGGAGCACTTTTATGCAGTGCCTCGATTCTTCTTCATAAAGAAAATGAACGCCGTTTTGTATGTCAGGCTGATAGAATAGCTGCATTTATCTGTTATATTTCGCATGAAGGTCATTTACAAATAAGATGTATTCCTCCATACAATCTGACGATCCCTTTTGTTTCAGTTCAAGCCATGCATCAAATTTTGCAGCTCCTTTAAAGTCAAACCCTCCAGGTCTGTCGCCCTTCACATCTCCTTCGGTAGCCTGTTTATAAAGTGCATAGAGTTTCAGTAACTCATCATTATTAGGTTTTTTCGACAATTGTCTTGAGTGAAGTACAGACTGCTCAAATTTTTCTTTCAAGTCCATTCAGCAAATGATTTAATGCACCAAAGTATAATAAATAAAAAGGACCTCCAACGCATACGTATGCTTTGGAGGTCCTGATCATGTTGACAAATATATTACCTCTGTTCTATAGCTACATAGTCTCGTTCATTTTCACCAATATAAATTTGCCTGGGCCTTCCAATTGGCTCCTTATTTTCACGCATTTCCTTCCACTGGGCTATCCAGCCGGGCAGCCTGCCAATAGCGAACATCACGGTAAACATTTCAACAGGTATTCCCAGAGCTCTGTAGATGATGCCGGAGTAAAAATCAACATTGGGATAAAGTTTTCTTTCGATAAAATAATCATCCCGAAGTGCAACTTCTTCCAGTCCTTTGGCAATATCCAGGATTGGGTCATCCACCCCTAGCGCTTCCAGCACTTCATCTGCAGCTACCTTGATTATTTTTGCCCGGGGATCAAAGTTTTTATATACCCGGTGACCAAATCCCATTAATCTGAAGGGATCATCCTTGTCTTTGGCTTTTGCCATCCACTTGTCCGTGTCGCCACCGTCGGTTTTGATAGCTTCGAGCATTTCGATGACAGCCTGATTAGCACCACCATGCAGTGGGCCCCATAATGCATTGATTCCGGCGGATATCGAAGCATACATGCTCGCATGTGACGAACCTACAATCCTTACTGTGGATGTGGAACAGTTCTGCTCATGGTCGGCGTGAAGGATCAGGAGCTTATCGAGCGCCCTGCTTACTACCGGTTGAACTTCATATTCTTTACCTGGAAATTTAAACATCATATGGAGCAAATCAGCTGTGTAATCGTCATATTTGCCCGGATAGTTTACCGGATGACCTTGCTGATGTTTGTATGCCCAGGCAGCAAACGTGGTAATCTTGGCAATGATTCTGTTGATGCTCAGATTTACCTCATCCCAGGAACGGTTTGGATCAAGCGATTCAGGATAAAAAGCCGTCAACGAACAAATCAGCGAAGACAACACACCCATCGGATGTGCGGTTGATGGAAAACCGTCCAGAATCTTTTTAATATCTTCATGAACAAGCGTATGCTCATAGATAGCGTCATGAAAATTATTATACTCATTTATATCAGGAAGTTTGCCATATATAAGCAGGTAGGCAACCTCCAGAAAGCTCGATTTCTCTGCCAACTGGTCGATCGGATACCCTCTGTACCTGAGTATTCCTTTCTCACCGTCAAGAAAAGTTATGGCGCTTTTAGTGGATCCGGTATTCTTAAAGCCGAAATCAAGTGTGATCAATCCGGAAGCGCTACGAAAATTACCGATATCGATGGCTATTTCATTTTCAGTTCCTTCAACAACAGGAAGTTCGTACGATTTACCGTTTACTTTTATTTCTGCTTTAATGGACATAATTCATGTAAAATTAAAGTATTCTACTAATTTCTTAACACCTCCTAATATAACGAATACGCGTCAGAAAACAGGAATAAATGTCCATTATTATCCTGGCTAATTACCGCCTAAAATAAGTGGTAAACCATCCTTGCCGCTTCCGATAATTATAACTTTTGAATTATTGGATTCTGCAAGTTTGATAGTGGCTTCTATGCCACGCATTCTAAGAAGTTGAGTGGTAAGGCTGCTGTTGATAATGGCATTAGCTTTTGCTTCTCCTAAGGCTGCAATACGTTTTCTTTCAGCCTCACTTGTTTCCTTCTGTAGTCTGAACTCATAAGCGAGTGCTTCCTGCTCCTGCCGTAGTTTATTTTCAATGGCTAGTGTTATATTGGCTGGTAGATTTATAGACCTGATCAACAACGCATTCATCTGAATGTTGTTTCTTTCATCACTGAATGATTTTTCGGTTTCCTCAATTATACTCAGCTCCACTTCCGAACGTTTGGTTGAATAAATTTCTTCGGCAGAATAGCGGCCCATCACCTGTCGTACGGCTGAACGCACTTCCGGGATCACAAGCACGTTTACATAATTTGTTCCAAATATTTCATGTACATATCCGATCTTATTAGGCATGGGATTAAAACGTACCGAAACCTCCACTGAAATAGACAGTCCGTTTTTGTCAAGTACGTCCATGGATTCTTCGGTTGTTTGTTCTTTGATGTTATAAACGTACATGGTATTCCATGGGGCGATGATATGGAAACCCTGCCCATATACGTGCTCCTTATCGAGGCCCTTGCCAAATTTTTCGAAGAGTACACCTGCTTCACCAGGATGAATTGTAAGAAATATGCTACTTGAGAGCGCAATAACAAGTATCAGCCCTACAACTCCTACAGCAATTACTGGTAATAATTTTTTGTTATCCATGATATTTTAAAGTTTGTAAGTTTGAAACGGCAAGTTAATGACAATCTGTCCACCTTTGAAAGGAATATACCTATTTAAAAAAGAGCAGCGAAGCAGGATTATTCACACAGCCGTTTTACTTTATCAAAGTCTTCGTAATATCCCATATTACCAGCAATAGTCCAGTCGAGGCAGGCGCCTTCACGATTACCGATCGAATATCTGCTATTGCCACGTCGCGAATAGTAAACGCCGTCCGATGCATTTATGGTAATGGCATAGGTGTAGTTGTCAATAGCCTCTAGATACTGGTTTAGGGTATCTAGCGCCATTCCACGTTTATAATAGGCATCGGCATTATATTTGTTGTGCACCAGTGATGTGGAATAATCTTCAATGGCTTTCCTGAATTTGCCCATGCCAAAATATACATTTCCCCGGTAGAAATAATATCCGTAAAAATCCGGGGTCTCTGCAAGCAACAGATTTACGTCTGTAAGTGCCGAGGCAAAATCTCCCATCTGAAGATATGTTACCAGCCGATAGTAGTTGCTTAATGCAATATCAGGATAAGATTCTGTTAGCAATGTGAAATCTGACAGTGCCTCTTCATAGTTTCCGGCAGCCATATGCACTTTGCCCCGCACCAGATATACATAACCTGAAGAAACCTCGCTGCTCTTATTGATAAACTTATCTATGCGTTCACTTGCTTCTTCGTACCTGCCAAGATTTTTGTATGCCATTCCCTGGTACATATATGTAATTGCAATCACGGTATCACGCTGGTTGGCACTTTCAAAGTCATTAATACTGCCTTCATAATCACCGTTTTTATATCTTGCTATACCGCGAAAATAGTAATATTTTGCGCGTGTCGAATCCCGATCTATTGCCTTTGACAGATAGTCGATCGCTTTATCGTTATCAACCTGGAGGTAATAATAGCCTGAACGGAATAGCTTGTCAGATGGAAGCTGCGCAAGAAGCCTGAACGCTCCATTGAACAACAAAAAAAATATAAGAATGGCTCTCAATTAAAATTATTTAAGCTGAAAAATATATAATTGCATGATCAAAACTAAATTTCACCGCCGCTAAATTTACAAATCTAAAGAAAGAAAGCTTTTTATGATTTTAAAAGCCTGCATTTTTGATCTGGATGGAGTGATTGTTAATACTGCAAAATATCATTTTCTTGCGTGGAAGAAGCTTGCTGATCAGTTGGGTGTCAACTTTACGCATGCCTTCAATGAAAGACTGAAAGGTGTAAGTCGTATGGAATCACTTGAAACTATTCTTAAATCCGGAGATATTATACTCGACGAACAGGAAAAAGAAGAACTGGCTGCAAAAAAAAATAATTGGTTTGTTAAGTATCTTAATAACATGTCGGTTAATGAAACATTGCCAGGGGTAGTGTCTTTCCTTGATGATATTGAACACAACCACATCCGGAAAGCAATTGGATCGGCTAGTAAAAATGCAGGCCTTGCAATCAGAAAGATAGGACTTGAAGATCGTTTTGACCTGATCATTGATGGTACAATGGTATCCCGGGCCAAACCGGATCCGGAAGTTTTTCTAAAAGCAGCATCAGGCCTGGGACTGCCTCCAGCACAATGCCTGGTGTTTGAAGATGCCCGTGCCGGCATTCAGGCTGCACACAACGGAGAGATGAAATGTGTGGGAGTAGGCAATCCTGATATACTTGGCGAAGCCGATGTAGTCATTGATTCATTCAGCAACATTAACTGGACAACTATTTTAACTTTACTAAACAGCAAATAACCAGCAGGTTTATTCAACGGGCATTTTTCTCATGAAAAATTACATCAGGCAAGATCCATGGAAAATTATTGAAGAAGGATTTATACCTGAGTATAACCGGATATCGGAAAGTCTGTTCAGTATCGGTAACGGACGAATTGGGCATCGTGCCAACTTCGAGGAAACCTATACCGGCGACTCTCTTCAGGGAAGCTATGTTGCCGGTATATACTACCAGGACAAAACGCGCGTCGGATGGTGGAAAAATGGCTATCCGGAGTATTTTACCAAAGTAGTTAATGCTGCGAACTGGATTGGAATTGATATAGAGATCAATGGCAACATGCTTGATCTGGCGGTCTGGAAAGTACTCGAATTCTCACGTGAACTCAATATGAAAGAGGGCTTTTTATACCGGAGTGCCCTCGTTGAAGATCGGAATGGCCATCAGGTGCGCATAGAGTCAAAACGGATATGCAGTCTGGCTGATCCGGAGATAGGAGCAATCAGGTATATGATTACTCCTATGAATTTCGATGGTGACCTAACCGCAACCTTGTATGTTGACGGAGATGTGATGAATGAAGATTCGAATTATGATGAAAAATGTTGGAATGAAGTGGATCAGTTTGCCGGTAAGGGAATTGGATGGGTGGTCACTGAAACAAAGAACACCGGATTTTACGTAGCCACAGGCATGTGCTATGAAATCATGCAAAACGGTGAAAAAATGAACCTTGATGCAAGGCCCGAAACAAGACCAAAATATGCAGCTAATAAGGTGTCATTTCGCGTAACCAGTGGAATAGAATATACCATTTTCAAGTACGCAGGAGTGGTATCCTCTGAATATCATGGTACCTCAAACCTTGAGAAAGTATGTATAAGCACGCTGGAACGGGCGGTAGAAAAAGGATTCGAAGGATTATTACGCGATCACATTGAGATGTGGGTGAAAAAGTGGGAACAAAGCGATATTCTCATTAATGGCGATGTAGCTGCCCAGCAGGGGATACGTTATAATATTTTCCAGCTTAATCAGACCTATACTGGAGAAGATGAACGCTTAAATATAGGCCCAAAGGGATTTACGGGTGAAAAATACGGGGGAAGCACCTACTGGGATACAGAAGCATATTGCATTCCTTTTTTCCTGGCAACTGCGGATGAACATGTAGCAAGGAATTTATTGATTTACCGTTATAAACACCTTGGTAAAGCCATCGAAAATGCGAAAAAACTTGGATTCACAGAAGGAGCGGCACTCTATCCGATGGTAACAATGAATGGAGAAGAGAGCCATAATGAGTGGGAAATCACCTTTGAGGAAATACACCGAAACGGGTCTATCGCCTATGCCATCTATAATTATATACGCTACACAGACGATACAACCTATTTGGAAACACACGGACTGGAGGTATTGATTGCCGTTTCAAGGTTTTGGTCTCAGCGTGTAAACTGGTCGAACGAAAAGCAGCAATATGTGATACTGGGAGTTACCGGACCCAATGAATATGAGAATAATGTAAATAATAACTGGTACACAAATTTCATTGCAGTATGGACATTGCGATATACCATTGAATCAATCGGCAGTGTGATGTCAGTTAATACGATGGCCTGGGAAAGCTTGCGTACTAAATTGGATTTTAAAGAAGATGAAATCGAAAGATGGAAGGGCATTTGTTCGAAAATGTACTATCCTGTCGATACGGAACGTGACATCTTTCTGCAACAAGATGGGTTTCTGGATAAGGAGTTTACTCCGGTACGGGATTTACCCCCTGAAGAAGTCCCGATAAATCAACATTGGTCTTGGGACAGGATATTGCGTTCCTGCTATATCAAACAAGCGGACGTATTGCAGGGTTTGTTCTTTTTCGAAGATCACTTTGATATCGCTACCATTAAAAGGAATTTTGATTTTTACGAACCGCTTACAGTACACGAGTCATCCTTGTCGCCGTGCGTGCATGCCATACATGCATCCTTGCTGGGGTACCGTCAAATGGCCTATGCTTTTTTTTTACATTCAGCCCGGCTTGATCTGGATGACTATAATAATGATACGGATAACGGTTGTCACATAACCAGTATGGCGGGAACCTGGATGGCATTTACTATGGGCTTCGGAGGTATGCGCGTAAAAAACGGATTGTTGCAATTTAGTCCGTTCCTTCCTGATCAATGGAAGAATTATGAGTTCAGTATCAGGTTCAGGGGTACTGTTTTGCATATTGGTGTATCAAAACATCATATCGTTATCAGAAACACTTCGGAAAAGGACATAGAAATCAAGATGTATGATACACATGTATCTGTTGCTTCAGGAAGCAAAACAGAGGTCGAGGCAATTCATTCTTAGCAGGATGTCCTAGAGTTAGACATTCTATGAGGTTATGCTGCCTCAGACTTGGATCATACTTTACTATCGTATGGGAACCTACGAACAGGTAAGGGGATGACTAAGGATCATTAAAAGAGTTATCCTTCAATAGATTTGATTAGCTCTTCAACATTAATTCCTTCCTCCTTGCTGGGAAGTTGATATTCTATTTCAACTCTGAGTGCTCTTAAACCACTCAATCCTTGAAGGTTTTCAAGTTCGTAATCTTCCACATCTGACTTCACATACCCTTTGGTACACAAAAAGTCCAGATATTTTCGGTATTCAATAGCATCCTGTTCATGAGAGTAAACAATAGCAATACTGCCAGGACGCGTTATCCGCTCGTTTGTGTCCTTGATATGGGCCTTATCTATTCTTTTTTTAATAATTTCGTAGCGAGCATTGTAGGCGCCTTCAACATCAAAGCGTTTTTCATCCATCCTGAAATGAACGGCCATAGAGGCATTATAGACTAAAATCAAAGAGGCGATTTCCATCGGTTCTTCCAGATCTTGCTGTAGCGAGGCAAACTCATTTTCCAATTCTACCATTACCATCAGTTGCCACAGCCTCAGATTCTGAAGATGGATCGGGTAAAACTGTATATGATTCGAGATGGATTGCCCAATGTAAATGTTGTATTCAACACCATCGGTTTTATAACGTTCAAAATAATGTGGAAACATTTTCTGAGCTTCCTCCTGTTTGCGATCTAGGAATGAAGCTAATTTCTGATTAATCAAATTTACACTGTCGTCGTATTTTTTCCTTTCCTCATATAAGGTATTTAGTTCGGAGTTAAGTTTGCCATTATATTTCTCAACCAGTTTGCCAAGTGCTGGATCAAGTTGTTGCAAATGTGAGAATACAGGGTAAATCTCAGATTTCAAAAACGCAACAATTCTATGTTCACTTCCCGCTGATAGGCCAGTCCTGATTTCAGCTTTATAGGTTTCAACCCTGTAGAGCAGTTCCTCATATGCGGGCATATTAGTAAATGCCAGCGCAGAAGATAAAATACGCCTGACTCCATTAATTTGTTTAATAAGATCCTTTTTTACAGCTTCATTTCGCCTGCTTGATGAACTTTTTATGTCCAGTTGACCGTATAGCGGATACACATCTTTAAAAATAATGTCTTTAAACACCGCGTGCTCACCATTATTTTGTTTGATCATAAATTGTTGAGCTTCCTGCTCAAATCGCCATTTAACGGCAGGATGAACAGTTGTGCATTCCTGTTGGATGATTGCTTCAATTTGATTTTGAGTTTCCGTTTTATATCGTTTTGTGGCCATGGCCAGCACGGGTAGAATTTGGTTCAGTTTTATGAGAGAAACAGAATTTAGTTCATACTTCTTTTCTGATGCAAGTTCCATAAACCCAAGGAGCTCATCTTCATGGATCAGTGGGGCCATGATGTAACTTTTCCATTTCGTATTTTTCAATAACTCAGAAATCGGATTGGAGTTATCTTTGGTAAAATGATCAACATCAGGGATAACCAAAGGCTGCCGGTTAACCATCAACTGTTTGAAAGTTTTTGAACCCATATGTTGTTTGCAATCAAGACTACAACTTTTGTCAAGTAAAATACTCCCGACATCATTTTTATAGATGGGCATCAATTCATTTTCCTGAAAAGTAACCATACCGGTCTCTAGTGAGTTATTGTTAAATAAACTCCTCAGTCCTTTTTTAATATTTTCAAAAGAATCCGCCGATTTGATGAGTAAGTTTGAGGTGATCGAAGATAATGATTGATCAATGGTAACATCCATCATGTTGATCATAAGTACTCCTCGTATAATCCAGCTATCGGGCGGGAATTTCTTCTTCCACAATTCGATATCATCATAGTGATCAAGCAACTCTTCAAAGTCTTCTTGCGTGATGTCAACCGCTTTAGCAGTCGGAATAAACTCAAGCAACTCTCCATTAATTGCCAGTCTGTACGTGCGAAGGATGCCTTGTTCTTTGTTATCAATCTCTAACATCATTGGCCTGCTTGTATTAATATGGTACCCAAAGTACCTGCTAAGGATAAAATAGCATGACATCACATAGAATTCATCTTCGTTCATGTCCTTTAAATAAGAAGAAAATTCCTGATCAGAGGCTTTTAGGATATTATTGAAACGGGTAGATGTATAAAAAGGCTTGAAATCAAAAGGGGGAGTGAGTGCTTTTATTTCATTGTTAACCAGGGCATCAGGAAAAAGAACGCGGCTCAGTTTATCAATGGGCTCTCGGTATTTGTCTATTAATGTGTAATCCTCAAATCCTTCCTTAAGTATAGGATATTTCTCAACTTCTTTCAAAAGAGATTTTGCGTAATTGGCCACAGCAGCGTCTTTATCATTTCTCATCACTTCCAGTTTCTCAATTACCTTAAAAAAACTGATTTTTGGGATAGAGGGGAAGGGAATATTTTTTCCGTTAAATAACATAGAATTATCTTTTTTTGGTTAACGTTATCTGGTTCATATAGTTGCCCATTGGAAAAATGCTACTATATTCTAAAGGGCTTTACATATGGCAATTAAGTCAAGTTGTCTGTTAATATAGACGTTTTAGATCAGATAATATTTTCTATTTGAATACATATATTAAAATAACCCGAACATCGGGGATAAAGTTCCCATTAAAATTGATAGGGATCAAGGGTAAATCTGCCACCAGGATCAAGAATAGTGGTGGCAGACATACCTTGTTGCCATTCCGGTCATTTAGCTGTCCATCCGCCATCGATACGCATCACTTCACCGGTGATCATGGAGGCTGCGGATGATGCAAGAAACACCACTGCGCCGGCTACATCTGCAGGCTCACCGATCCTGCCCAGTGGAATGTTGGCAATAACATTTTCCTTCGATTTTTCGTCTTTGAGGTATTCCTCTGTTCCGGGTGTAAAAATAAAGGTAGGCGCCACCGCATTCACAAGGATATTGTATTTGGCCCATTCGACTGCCAGGCATCTGGTAAGATGATTGATGGCCGCCTTGGTCATGCAGTAAACCGACTCTTCCGGTAACGCTACAAAGCCTGCCTGTGAGCTTATATTGATGATTCGTCCATACTTTTGTTTAATCATAACTTTGGCTGCCGCCTGTGTGACAAAAAAGGTTCCTTTCAGGTTTACATTTAGTGTATAGTCGAAATTCTGTTCACTCACATGCTCTGCGACGCTTTCAGGTGCTACGCCCACATTATTGACCAATATGTCCAGCCTGCCAAAATGCCTGACCGTATCATCAATGGCCGTATTGATCTCATCCAAACTGGAAATATCCATTTGCAACCGGATTACACGTCTGCCCATTTTTTCAATTTTATTTGTCAGTTCATGCCCAGTGGTCTTATCCCGGAGACCCAGGGCAATGTCTGCGCCTGCATTGGCAAGTGCAAGTGCACATGCGTTTCCAATACCACGGGCGGAGCCGGTAATTAAAGCAATTTTACTGTCTAGTCTGAAATCGGGAAATTCGTTATTCATAGGTCAGGATACGTAAAATTAAAAAAGGTGATTATCTCTTATCAAAGGTATTGCCCAGGTAATTGGTATTAATGAGACACATTTACTTAACAGGTTGTCTCAATATCGTTCTCAATTTTTCTTTTACAGTTTTTCTCGGGTCTGACAGATAAATTTCGTGGTGCAATCCATTTTCAATCAATCCGTTTTCCGCCATAAAACTTTTCATTTGTTTGATTGTCTCCGGCTCCGTTGAGTAAGGTCCAATGTGCATAATTTGGACGCATTTTCCTTCACTTATATTTTCAAACCGGATTTTGCTAATACGTTTAATTCCTCTTTTATTTATCACTTCCATTTTAGCTAGATCAACTATTTCATTTGTTACAAAAACCGGCATTCTGATCAGCAATTTCCACTGCCATTCATTTCTCACAACTTCCAATGCCGGTTTATCCGAATTAACCCACCAAAGCCCCTCCAACTTCGGAACGGTAAAATCCATTTCATTCTTTTTGCAGATATTCTTTACGCCATAAGCTAGCGGGTAAAGTGCTTCAACTGAATTGGTAAATTCTTTTCCTGCAGGTGCTCCTTTTCCTGATATGGTCAGAAAATGCAATTCATTAATCTGCCTCATTTCGGGCTTTTTACTGGCAGAATAATATTCTTTGTCTTGTTTTACTAAATCTGTTTTATCCATTATTATTTCCTGATATTATTGGTAGCAATGGTTCAGCTATGCTTGTATCATACTGCTTCAAATTCTTTTGGATATTGAACTGTCCCTGTTACATTTCTTAATCCGTCTTCCGCTAGTTCAATCCCCATAAATGCATTTGTCGAAACATCAAAAGGAGCATTAATTTTCCACTTTTCAGCCGGAACAAAACCGAATTTAGGATAATAATGTTCGTGTCCTAAGACGATAACAGATTTGTGACCCAATTTTATTGCTTTATTAAGTCCGAAACCAATAAGTTGTTCGCCAATTCCTTGCCTTTGCATGTCAGGTCTAACTGACATAGGTGCAAGGGCTAAACTGCCAGACTCATTACCATTATTATCGATGATTTTAATTTTTGTAAATAAAATATGTCCGACTATTTTTTGGCCAATTGTAGCAACCAATGAAAGTCCGGGAATAAAGGCATTATTTTTTCGTAACAGATCAACCAATTTTGCTTCACTTTCCTGCCCAAATGCAGCCTTGTTTAGCTTGTAAACCTCTGAATAGTCGATTTCGATTTCTTGTCTTATTTCAACTTTAATATAAATCAAATTATTTACGATGATGTTAATTAACGGATTTACGGTAATAACATTTCTTCATTTACCCAAGATATATATTATATGCTTTACTTCATTGAGATGAAGAAAGAATATGCATTTTAGCAATGGCACTAACGATATAATATAGAGGATATCTTATTTTACGCGATCTTGCTGGAAACATTTGTATTGAATCAACCGAGATGGCAAATTTATCAGGTTCGTGATTTCAAAATGGATGGCGGATGAATATCTCCATTGTTCAGGGCAAGTGCGTAGCATTGCCATTTTAGAAGTTTGTACCATAGCTAAATCTAGAAAAAGGCCTTCGAAGGAGTGAGGAACGAATGTTTTAGTGTATTGTAGCTGCTTTATTGAAATACCTTAGTCAGCCAATCGTTCATCACCCGTCTCATCCATTCTGGGCAGGGTAAGAAGCTTGCCTATGATAAGTACAATAAACAGATTTCCCCATACGGCTTCTATCACGCCTATATTGCGCACAAGCCGGATCGGGTTAGGGTAGATCGTTTCGGTGCTTCCCAGTATATTAAAACTGTAGTAGATACATTCCGAATAGCTCGGAATGCCAAGGGGAAGAATGGGTCCGAAGCAACCTGGTGAAGCAAAATTAATGAGGTCATACAGACTGGCAAATGAAATGCCCATCATCAGGTAAATACATGCCGCACCCCATAATTTTTCAGGTGTAAGTACATTTCCGCCAAAAATGTCCCTGATGGTAAACACGATCACCAACACTTCGATGGGAAATAAGCAGCCGTGCAGCACAAACAAGTAGGCCCTGCGGTTTTCAAACTCAATGATGTTGTAAAACGGAAATTCTGTGAGCGCACCCACTATCACAATACAGGCGATCACAAAAATTATACCTTTTATTAAATACTGATTGTTGGTGAAATTACGCAACAAATCCCATAGCAGGAAGGCATATAAAGCGGAAAACATGGAGAAGAGCGTGATGATCAATTTTGAGGAAAGGCTTTCCTGCTCTTTAAGAATAATATCTGAAAACAGTAATCCTACCGTAACGATCATCACTTGTATAATCACAATGTTCCGGTAATCTTTTCGTTTTTCCTTTAACAATTCCTTTAATGTTAGTTTTCGGTTAAAGCGAATCATGAGTTTCCTTTTATTAAATAATTTTATGAATTATCCACAAAATATACAAATTTCAAAGGAAACAGGAGGATTAGCCATATAATGTCGGCATCCCATAATTAAATTTATATTGGAAACATATCGGATGCGATGATAAGGTTCGATGATGTTGGAAGGCGTTTTATCATTAACGGCCGGATATAGCAAATCAGTAGTGTTAGAGACCAGCCTGTTTTATCTGTTAAAATCGAAATTGGCACTCTGTATGTCTGACTTTTTAATGAAGATAGGATGATGTTGGATCAAATGATCCTACGGCTGAAAGGTAGCAAGAAAATAAAAGTGAAGCCTGTAAGAACGGAGAGCTGCATTTCTTTTTTTTACCTGAATTCAAGACAGGCAGTAAAAGTAAAGGAAAAGGGTAAAAGATCAGTTAGATTTATGTTGACGGAGGGTGTTAAAAATAAGTATACCCGAAGAAGAACGTCTGATGCTAACGAAACGTTTGCCGTTACCCTAAATGCCATGCTTTTTTAACACTAATATTTTATTAATTTTGAATTATGGAAGTTTTAGGAATAGACATAGGCGGAAGCGGAATAAAAGGAGCACCGGTTGATATTGACAAGGGAATATTTCTTGTTGAGGACCGTTACCGGATTCCAACACCAGATCCTTCCACCCCGGAGAATGTGGTGGAAACAGTTGCTGAAATCGTTAGACATTTTAACTGGAAGGGCCCTATTGGTTGTGGATTTCCTGCTCCATTAAAAAATGATACTGTGCTTATGATGGCCAACCTGGATAAATCATGGCTGGGACAGAATGCAGGTAAACTGATATATAAACGCACCGGATGCCAGACACATGTGGTGAATGATGTGGATGCCGCAGGCCTTGCCGAAATGACTTTCGGAGCAGGAATAGACCATAAAGGTACCGTGATCATGATGGCCTTGGGTACAGGAATTGGTACCGCCTTCTTTACGGGTGGTGTGTTGCTACCGAATATTGAGTTTGGACACCTTTTATTAAAAAATGGTTTGGAAGCCGAAGAATATGCTTCAAGTGCGGTACGAAAAAGCAATGATATGGAATGGGAGGAATGGACATACCGCCTGAACAAAATCCTTAAATACATTGACAAATTAATATGGCCGGATATGTATATCATCGGCGGAGGAGTTGTTAAATACCATGAGATGTTTTTGCACATGCTCAAATCAGACGCGGAGATTGTTCCTGCAAAGTTGCTGAATCATGCAGGTATTATCGGATCAGCATTATCATTTAAGTATGCAGAAGATCATATCAAGCTGACGGCTGGCTCGATTTAGATTAGAATGGTAAACTCAGGATTTTTGTCTTACTTCACTTTTTACTTTTACACTGCACCCACATTCGCCGGCGCAGGTATCTTTTCCCGGTGTAGGTCTTAGCCGGAAATAAAGGTAACCTACAGCAATTACCAGACCTGAAAAAAGCATAATTTCCTGGACCATACAACAAAGGTAACGGTATTAGACTGAATCTTCAATGATTTAATGCATGTGTTTAGTTTCAGATACGGAATGCTGTGAGTAATTACGCATAAAGTTGTGTGTAGAAAGGGTTTGCAATCCTATCTCATGCTTTAACGAGTATGTCGACTAAACACTGTTAACTTCTGAAATGCGACCACATCATATATACAAATTTGCACTATCAGAATTTGCCATTTCTACCAAAAAGGAAGCTATTTTACCTGTAATGATATCCAGGCATTTTTCACCTTTTTCAATACTGGCCTTTGCCGGATTACCGATTCCGGTGTCCTCCGTAACCTGTGTCCAGTTTCTAGGCGCCCACATCCAGCCTTCCCGGCGTCCTTCAAATTTGAGCTTTTTGCTTTTACCTGATCCCGCTTCTGATAAAGGTCGTACCAGTTCCGGGGCTATTTTCATCATGATGCTGGTTTCCATTTCGCCGGCATGGTCTCCGGTATCGTCAAACAATTCACTCCAGTTTGTAAGTGCCTTGTACCAATCAATCTGGCAAATGATCATATCCGGGTACTGATACGAAAATTCACGTATCATCTGCTTGAAATCGTTACCTCCATGCCCGTTCAGCACTACCAGCTTTGGAATGTTATTCATCGCTAACGATTCCGTAACATCACCCAGTACCGCCATTTGAGTGGAGGGATTCATGTTTATAGTCAGAGGAATATCCAACTGCTGACAGTTAACCCCAAAAGGAATGGTTGGAAGTACAATTACTTTTGCTCCCTGCTCCCAGGCTATTGCAGCAGCTACTTCGGCAATATAATTGCATTGTATGTTATCCGTACCATATGGCAGATGATAGTTGTGGGCTTCGGTAGCACCCCACGGTAGCAATGCAAGTTGAAAATCGGTTTCTTTCACTTCTTTCCAGTTTGTTTCAGTAAGCAGATAGGGACGAAAATTCATAAATGTTTGGATTTATTTGTGAATAAAACTAATGGAAATTTTCGATGAAAGACAAAGTGATATGTAATTCTAATGGTTACAATCAAATTATAAGGTAGTAGCAACAAATTCAAATTCTGGACATCACCTGGTACACCACAAAGCTTGCCACATAGGCCATAATGGACATGTAAGCAAACTGGATCAACGGCCACTTTATGCTTTTGGTTTCGCGATACACAATAACAAGTGTACTCATACACTGCATGGCAAAGGCGTAAAAAATCAACAGCGAAAATGCTACCGCAGGCGTATATACCTTTTCGCCGGTTAACGGATTGATCTCCGAACGCATTTTTTGCTTAATAGTCGAAGTATCGTCAACATCTTCACCCACACTGTAAATTGTGGCAATGGTGCCTACAAAAACTTCACGTGCTGCAAACGATGTAATTAGCGCGATACCAATTTTCCAGTCAAATCCGAGGGGGCGAATCAGAGGTTCTATTGATTTGCCAAGAACAGCCGCATACGAATGCTCCAGCCTATAAGCACTCAGCTTATTACGATACGCTTTATCCGCAATAGTCATACCCGGTAGTTCAGCACTCACTACAGCTTCTGCTATTTGCATTTCCTTTTTTGGCCCAAATGATGCCAGTACCCATAATATTAATGATACTGCTAGAATAATTTTACCGGCCTGGAATATAAATGTCCTTGATTTTTCAATCATCGTAATGCCAACATTTTTCCAGCGGGGAGCTTTATAGGTCGGCATCTCCATAACAAGAAAACTGGGTTTATATGACTTTATAAATATATTAAATACCCAGGCCCCTGTAAGTGCAGCAAAAAATCCAAGCAGATACAGGCCAAGTAATATAAGCCCAGGCAAATTAATAATTCCACCTAACGATTTATCAGGAACAACCAGTGCAATTAGTATGATATATACCGGCAATCTTGCGGAGCAGGTCATAAGGGGAGTTACCATAATGGTAATAATCCGTTCTTTCCAGTTTTCAATATTACGAGTAGCCATTATAGCCGGAATGGCACAGGCAACTCCTGAAATCAATGGAACTACACTTTTGCCGCTCAAACCGAATTTCCGCATAATTTTATCCATCAGAAAAACTACGCGGGCCATATACCCTGTATCTTCGAGAATAGCAATAAAGGCAAACAGCAGCGCGATCTGTGGGATAAAAATGGCAATACCACCAATACCAGGTACTAATCCGTCTGCAATCATATTAACAAATACGCCTTTGGGAAATGTGGTTTTAATCCAGGATCCAAGGCTGGCAAATTGTTGGTCAATCCAGTCCATGGGCATTTCCGCCCATGAAAAGATGGCCTGAAAGATGATAAACAGAATAAATAAGAATATAAGGTATCCGTAAATCCGGTGTATAAGGATTTTATCAAGATTACTTGTCAACCGGCTCCTGAATGATTCTTTTGTCCGGGTTTCCACAGACTTTACAAGTTGGCTAATGTATTTATACCGGCTGATTACTTCACCGTTCTGAATGCCATGGATCTTTTGCCCAGAGTTGTTTTTTAAATCTCTTAAAAATTGTCTATCAGCATCGGTAATTCCAGCTATGGTTTCGGTCTGGTTCAGTAGAATAGACGCGCGATAATTGTTTGTGATTTCAAAATGTGATTTAATACCTTGCAGTATTTCAGACGGAATATCAGGAATAAACTTGCTGAATCCATTTAATTTAAATACATCCGGGAATCCCGATATTGTTTTTTTCAACATGGATATTCCCTGGCCTGATCTGGCATTGATGGAGACAACAGGTACCTTAAGTTCTGTTTGTAGCCGGCTGCTATCTATGATTATACCTTTTTTCGGAGCCAGATACATTGCGGTTTCCGGCATCATCTGCATGAGTCCTACCGCACCTTTTGAAGAAACTGCCATCGGATTAAAGCTGCTTTCAACCTTTATGATTGCCAACACCAGGAAAGGGTTAAGATTATATCTTTTGCACTCTTTTCTTATGAGATCTGCAAGCAGTTTTGCTTCTTCGATGTCGAGGTTAGAAGAATACTTACGGAGATACCTTAAAATCTCGGAACTCGGCACATGATATTTATAGCTGACATCGTATGAGCTATCATCGAGTCCGGTCAAATTAAGATTGCCGGCCAGATTTCCAAGAAGGTTGTTGGGTTGTTTATAATTTAAAGGAGACGTTACTGATTTTGTAAAAATAAAGCCTAAAATTAATACGCCAAAAAGAACTGGCAATGTAAACTTAAGTGAATATAGAAAATAATTTGCTATTTTTTGTTGTCTTTTAGTGTTCATAAACTCTTATTTCATTCCTCCGCATACAGTGAAGCTTATTTAAATAAAACTGTGCTGAAAAGTTATTGTTAATTAATATGGATCGCTACAATATTTACTTAAGAGATTTTACCAATATTATTTAAAAGTGGTTTTAAATAATGTGTTGTTTTAGATAGAAATATACACTTAAGATATATTTCTTTTATATACCAAGGCCCCTCTCTTTTTCATCAACCTCCAATCTATTCATATACTTCCGATCTTGTCTAATCAGAAAGAAATGAATGTTCCACGTTCCTTACTTCCCTTTTTTATAACTTAAATTACAGACTAAACAAAATTACCTAATACTTAAATAGTATGTTATTAGTTTTCCCACTTAAAATTAAAAATCAAGTATTTATTTGTAATAATAACAAAATCAATTTGCGCAAATGCACTGCATCAAATCCTGAGTTATAATAGCCCTTCATTAAACATTATAAAATATAACATTAAAAGGAAACCTAAAAACAATAAAGATGTACTCTGTAATTTTATTGCCTCCCTCACAATTTATATAAACTAATGCCATGGATTCTATAACTTTACTCTGCCCTGCTAAAATCAACCTGACCTTAGAAATTTTAGGC